>WFRF01000030.1 GCA_015486655.1 Caldifarciminota bacterium
CATCTTGAAGCAGTGAAATCAATCTCGATATTTTTTGTATGGCATCCTCCAACATAGACTGGTTTTTCGTATTCATATATTCATTGAAAGCACTTTTCGTTATGATAAGTTCCGCTATCAGATTCTGAAGATCATCAAGTTTATCCATTTTGACCCTAACATAAACAGGTCCCTTCTGCTGTTGGTTGAAACTCGGTTTTATCTCCTCGGTTTTTGTTTCCTTGACCTTTACCTTGGCGCTTTTAACTTTACTTTTGCGAATATCCACCTTTTCCACATCAAGCATATCAGACAGATATTCTTTTAACTCCGAAACAGTCAGTTTCGATTCCACATCCACCATGAAAGTGTTATCGAAAGTACCGCTTATCAATTTATCGTACTGCGGCGTAGAACTTATAATATTACCATGCTCGGATATTTCTTTATAAATTACAGCTGCCCTTACACCTTTAAATTCGGGTGCACCGCCTATTGTAATTTTAATTGTATAGACCAACGAACCTGTTTTTGATTTCTCGGGTGCCTTGGCGGTTTTACCGAAATTTTCGATATTATCAACTATACTTGAAATATCTATCTTTTTACGATCACCGAATGTATTATCAAACAGCCTCTGCAGCATATCGCTGCATTTTAGCATCAAATCTATAAACTTCGAATCTATGCCGTATTTACCGTCTCTTACGGCAGAAAGTAAATCTTCCATTTTATGGGAAAGCGTTTCAATATCATCATACCCCATTGATGCAGCCATTCCTTTCAGGGTATGTATATTTCGAAAAAGCTCTTCCAGTTTATCATTATCTCCCTTTTCCAGGGCTATAATATCAAGGGAAATTGATTCTAATATACCGGAAGCTTCTTCTCTGAAGAGCTCTTCATAACGCTCCATATCCATAAATTTTATTTCCTTAGTATTCTCTCTACAGCCTCGATAACCCTTGCAGCCTGAAAAGGCTTAACCACATAATCCTTTGCCCCTGCCTGTATCGCTTCGACAACAAGACTCTGCTGCCCCATTGCGCTGACCATCAGGATTTTTGCATTGGAATCGATGGACATTATCTCCTTTACTGCGTCAATTCCGCTCATATCAGGCATTATAATATCCATTGTCACCATATCAGGGTTCAATTCCTGATATTTTTCCACAGCCTCTCTGCCGTTACTTGCTTCGCCACAAACTATATATCCGTTTTTCTCCAGAATGTCTCTTAACATCCTTCTCATGAAAAGCGCGTCATCTACAATTAATACCCGAGTATCCATATGTCCTCCTTAAATTATTCAAAAATGGAATCCGTATTTAATATAATAATCTTCTGCTTATTCAGTTCAAACATACCTTTGAAATACGCTATATCAATGTTTTCTTTAAATATCTTGGGAACTTCACCGACTTTATCGCTTGAAATCTTCTCAATACCTTCTATCTTATCCACTATCAAACCGTACATAACCCCGTTCTTCTTAATATAAACTATTCCCGTTTCTTTTGTGATTTGGTCGTCTTCCAGTTTGAATCTTCTCCTTAAACTTATAATAGGAACAATTATCCCCCTTAAATTTATTACTCCGAGAACATATTCTTTTGCCCTGGGAACAAACATGATATCAATATACTCCCCTATTTCATTAATATAATCCAGTTCTATTGTGAATTTTTTTTCGGCAATATCAAATATTAAGAATTGTTTAATCTCTTTTTTATCGGACTTTTTACTCATATATATACCTCACTTATCATACCAAAAATAGTGTGGCCTGAATATTGATAAGGGATGCAAAAACGCATTTTTCACATACGGTTGAAATACACCGTAATTTAATCCGTGGGATAATGGTACGAGAGGGGCGTCTTCAAGTATTAATTTTTCCGCTTCTCTGTATATCTGAATCCTTTTAACGGGATCCCTTTCCCCCATACCGTTAATAATTAACTTGTCCACCGCTTCATTGTTATAATAACAGGTATTGCCTGAATCTCCGGTATTCTTTGAATAGAACAACGGAAACAGGAAATTATCCGGATCGGCAGTATCGGCACTCCATCCTAATGTGAAAACCTCCGTTTTCCCTTTATGGGCTCTTTCGAGAAATTCCGCCCACGGGTATACTTCAAGTTCAAGTTCAATACCGATTTTCAAAAATGCATCCCTAAAGAATTTGTATCTTGCCTGAGCTCCCTTTTCCGTCCCGGACATTGTTATAACGGCTTTTTCTTTTGTTCCCGGGCCGAATCCCGCTTGTTTTGCAAGAGCTATGGCTCTCTCCTCATCAAAATAATACCCCTTCATTTTCTGGTTATATACAGCCATACTTGGCGGGAATATCCCCTTTGACGGTATGCTTGTGGATTTCATTACATCTCTCAAGTATTTTTCCCTGTCAATAATATAGCATGCGGCTTTTCTCAACGTTTTATTTTTAAATGGTCCTTTCGTTTGCATATTGAATCCCAGATATTGAAATCCAAGGTCATAGGTTTTCACTATGAAGGGGGCATATGTATTGTCCTCTTTAATCTTTTTCAGGTTCTCACCGTAAAGATCAATATAATCCAGTTCTTTATTCATAAACATATCATACGTTTTTTGATTTTCCCCGATTTTTATATATGCCGTAACCTCATCAAAAAACGGTGTCCCCCCAAAGAAATCTTTAAAAGCTTCATATTTAAAATAATCATCGGTAAATTCGATGAGTTTAAACGGACCGCAAGCAACTATCTCTTTTGTATTAAAATCATTTTTTACATATATGGGGGCATCAGAAGGCACAATTCCCGACGATGCCGTTGCAAAATTCTGGAAAATTGGCATATAGGGCCTGATAAGTTCCAATTTTATTGTGTTTTTATTCAGAACCATTATTCCGGGAATTTCGGAAGTATTTTTATTGTGATAATCCTCAACCCCTTTTATATGAACAATTTGAAAGTGATTCGAAGACGAAGCAATCTTGTAAAGGGAAAATTCCACATCTTCCGCAGTTAAAAGTTTACCATTGTGGAATCTCACATCCTGCTTAAGATAAAATGTAATGGTTTTCCCGTCGATACTAATATCCCACCCCTTTGCAACGGCGGGAATAATGTCCACGCTTTTTGAGTACTGGGTAAGCCCGGAAACTGTGGGGTAAAGATACGATGAGCTGGTTACATCACCGGAAAGATACGGGATAATAGTCCTGGGTTTACCGCCTATGTAATATCTGAAGTGGTGTTTCTCCCTGATAGCCCCCTTTCTTATTTTGGGAGGCTCTATTCTACTCATTGTTTCAATGGAATTTATATATTCTTTATTCTTATCTATCAGAGATTCTATTTCATCCAAATATCCGTTGATCTTGCTTGTTTGTTTAATAAACTCTTCACCTATAACGGATTTCATTGAAGTGATTATGGTCTTTTGATTTTCTATCGCCCTTGTTACTTCCTGTATCAAAAGATCCAATTGAGATAATGTGTTATCAACACTTTTACTGTTGTCGTTGGCAATATCTATCAGTTCCTTTGTGTTGGCAACAAGGGTAAGGGTCTTAATGGAATTACTGTTTGTAACGGCAAAAGTACTGCTCATTCCTTTCTTAATACGATCTATCTCCTTTACGAGATCCTCCGAATTCGACGATAAATTCTTCAGATCATTGACAATAATACCGAGTTCGGATTTAAATTTGCCCGATTTTGCAGCTTCTATTCCGGCATAGAGTGACAGTATCTTTGTTCTTTTAAAAACAATTTTTATCTTTTCGGTGTTTTGTTCCAACTCCTTGAAAAATTTATTTACTTTATTTAGTGAGTCATTCGTTGCACCAAACAGATTGTTCAAACCTTCCACATGCTTTATCATATTCTCGGACTCTTTTCCTATATCCTCAATGTTCTTTGCAATTACGGTATGAGATGATTTCAGCTTTTTTGAAAAATCCTGCAACATCCTCATATCATTTAACAATCCGTCTATCACTCCATTCGCATCATTTGTTAAACTCAAAAGACTCTCCGCCTGTTTTTTGAATTCACCGTTAAGTTCCGCTAACTGGTCTTGAAATTCAACATAATTCTCAAACAACTTTTTATAAATATTAAATCCTTTAAATGCATCATAAACTTTTCTTTCAATTTCATTGTTCTTCGTAAGCGATGAATTCATAAGCTCGAAGAATGCATTTTTATAAACGAATAGATCCTTCATGATATTTGTTGCTGATTCGCTGTAATTCTTTATTCTGCTTGTAAAAATAACAATAGACCGGGCTATATTCGCCAACTTTTTATTTGTCTCCAGAATTCTGTTCTTCTTTTCATTTTCCTTGTCTACTAACACTTTAATATTGTTAAAATAGTTAACCGTGTTTTGTGTTTCTATTGTTATATTGTTCATAAAAGTCCGGCTTGAATCAATGGATTTTATAATGAATTCGATATGTTCTTTTGCATTAATTATATCTTCGTTCAGGGACCTGTTTTCAGCATCTATACTATCTATTATTTTAGGAATATTCTCAGATGCTTCGAAGGAAACTTTAGCCAACTTCTCCATCTCCTGGGCAACGACTTCGAACCCTTTTCCCTGGTCCCCGGCATGAAAAGCTTTTATTCCGGCATTTCTCGATGTTTCCTCGGTTTTCTTCGATATTTTTAAAATTTCGTCCGTAATTGTTTTTATCTTTGCAAAATTCTCCTGCAATTTTTCAATATCGCTTCCCGTACGATTTATCATCTGCGGAATAGTAGAAATATTGTTAATGGCATTTCCGTATAGTCCAATAATCTTATCGGTAGCGCCGGTAAATTTGGATGCGAATGATGCCGACATATCCGAGGATTCGCTGAGTACCTGGACAGAGGCAAAAATGTTTTTCAACTCTTCCTCAATTTTCTCGAAAATATATGAATGAGAAAGACCTACATCTTCAATCTTTTCGGCATACAGATTCAACTCATCCGTTGATTTGCTGATTGCATCCAATTGTCTTGGGAGATTCGAAACATCGCTGTAAATCGCTCTTACTTTGTCTCTTAAAGCCAAAACATAACTGTCCTGCTCAACAGTAATTTTTTTACTTTTAGTGCTATCCATAAAACTCCTTATATGTAATAATATAACAGAGTATTTCAAATGTCAAGAAAACAGTATCATTATTACTACTAATATATACCATAAAAACTATCAGAATATAATACTCTATTTCTCAATTTATTTCAATATCAAGCTCTTTAATTCTATTATAAAGTGTTCTTCGGGAAATACCTAGCAGTTCTGCGGCTTTTTTTATATTATTTCCGGAAACCTTAAGTGCTTTTTTTATCGCCTCCGTCTGAATGGCATCAAGATTATATTCTTCTGTTTTCTCCGTATTGCTTAACGTAAGTTCCCCCAATAAAACGAAACGTTCCAAAACGTTCTGCAATTCTCTGATATTCCCGGGCCAACCGTAATTGCTTAATACCTTTAATGAATCCTTATCCAATACAGTTCCATTTATGCCGTATTTCTTTTCAATGCGCTTAATTAAATAATCAATTATGACTTCCAGCTCATCCAAACGTTCTCTTAGAGGAGGCAGGTGCAGGTGAATAGTGCTGATCCTGTAATACAAATCCTTTCTAAATTCTCCATTTAGGATTGATTTATTAATATCTCTGTTCGTTGCGCAAATAATCCTGATATCAACTTTATCGTTTTCTTCGGCCCCTATCATCTGTACTTCTCGCTCCTGAATGACGTTCAAAAGCTTGGCTTGCAATTCAAGCGGAATTTCGCCAATCTCATCAAGAAAAATAGTGCCTCCGTTTGCCAATTGAAATTTACCCAATTTCGTTTCATACGCACCGGTAAATGCACCTTTCTTATGCCCAAACAGTTCACTCTCAATCAAATTAGGCGGTATGGCACTACAATTCACTTTTATAAGCGGTTTATTCGCTCTATTGCTTACAGAATGTATATACGAAGCAAGTAAACTCTTCCCCGTACCCGTTTCTCCCGTTAAAAGAATATTCACATTCAAATGGGCAATCTTTTTTACCCGTGACAGTATTCTACTGCCTTCTTTCCCTTCCATAATGGGGATATATGAATCTTTTGCGCTGTCAAAATAATTTTTCTCTTCTACCTTTACAGTGGCGGCCGCTTTTTCAACACTCCCCAACAATTCATCCTTCTCAAAGGGCTTCTTTATATAATCAAAGGCTCCTAACTTGACAGCTTTTATGGCAATTTCCGTTGTACTGTATGCCGTTAATATTATTACGGGAATATTCGATTCCATTCGATTTCTTACCTGTTCGAGAAATTCCATCCCGTCCATCTCGGGCATATGAATATCCGTAATAACAATATCCGCTTCATTCAATTTATTAAGCCCCTCAATACCGTTTTTTGCCTCAATGACATCGTATCCGCTTTTCTTTAAAATGCCGCCTATAACTTTTCTTATATGCGACTCATCATCAATAATTAAAACAGTTACCATACATTCTCCATTGTTATAAAAAATGTTGTTCCTCCATCTTCATTGTTCTCATATCTGATGGTCCCGTTACAGGAATTAATCATCTTCCTTGTTATCGATAAACCCAATCCTATTCCATTTGAGCGAGTTGTAAAGAAGGGGTTGAATATTTTCTCACCCGTATTTTTATCAATGCCCTTCCCCCAATCTCTTATCTTGATTAATAATTCTTTATTATTCTTCTCCAAAACCATTTCGACTTTTCCCCCCTTTTTTTCATAGGCATCGAAAGCATTTTGAATAATATTATACACGATTTCCTCAAGAAGAATAGGATCAACGTTAAAACTTTTCTCTCTTATTCTGTTTACAATATCCAACTTACAGTTTTTAAATCGTCTTTTTATATTTTCAATAAATCCGCTCACCTCAATTTTACTTTTTACCGTATCCCTCGTTGCAGCGAATATCTGAAATCGTTCAATAATATTTTCAATCCTGTTTATATCCTCATAAATAATATCAAGATATTCCCTGTCTTCGGCAGGGATCGAATCCTCGACATACTGGACTGCTCCCTTTATTGAACTTAGGGGATTTCTTATATCATGCGCAATACCTGAAGCCACTTCCCCCGCAAAGGCAATCTTTTCCATACTGTCGATTTTCTTTAAAAGATCACTTCTGTCAATAATGTTTTGCACCTGTTTCATAATCGTTTCCATTAAAAGCAACTTTCTTTTATTCATGCTGTTTTTTCTGCCAATAAGGCAAACCACAACGCCCCTTGTTCTTATTCCGTACAAAACAATATCCTTTTTGTTCTTTTTAAAATATACAATACCGTTTTTGTTCCAATTGACACTCATTGTTCCCAACAGGTTTTTGCAATTTTCGCCTCTGTAATACAGTATGTCGTTTTTATTGTTATAAACGGACAAGAGAGAAGCACTCCGCAGTTTTAGAATTTCGAATAATCCGTCTATAAGTTTCTTTAAAATTCCCGCTAAATTTTCCCCTTTCAAATTATCTTCTTCAAAATCTTTTATCAATTGCTGATATCTGTATTCGTCTACTGAGAGCAATTTATCGGAAAGGCGGTAAATGCCCTCCTCCATTATTTTATAAAGAATAACAACGACTGTTACTGTTACTATGGCTTTTACGTACAAAATTATTGAAAATCCTTTAAGGCCGTAAATTATGAGATAGCCCACAAATCCCAATAATAAAATTATTATGAAATAGATAAATGATTTTAAAAGCAAATGATTAACCGGTAATATATCCTTACTTATGATTATATAAGACATTACAAATACAAAAATTATACTTCCTATGTTACCGAGCATTACCGGCCGGAGAAAATCAAAAAATGTCATAAAATCCGTGCTTCCCAGTGCCAATAAAATGGACAAAGCAAAGAATATATATTTCAGTCGCAGCTTTCTTTCTATATTTATTTCATTCTTATACTCAATTAATAAGAAAATATCCATTATTATAAACGAAAATAAAAGATATAATACGAGAATGTTATGGTATATATAGTTTGTCAAAATCCTCATAAGCGATAACACAAAAAAGATCGAAGAGAAAGTCAATATAGAAATTTTCAAAACTTTAAAAGTCTCGGTCTTTTTTATGTAACAATCAAGGAATAGGTATGATGATACGGGAAGAAGGGAAACTGTCGCATACAAAAAATGAACATACGGCTCTTTTCCATAAAACAGTTCATAAAATAAGAATATATTCCACAACGAAAGATTCAGAAAAAATACGGAGAGAAAGATGTTATTTTTACTCTTACTATCCGAAATTAGAACAATCACGGCCAAAATTACATTTATTATCCCTGCAAAAAATATTGTATAATCAAACGGCATAAGAAATAGTATTATATTTTCGAATTATTTTCAAGGAAATAATTAAACACTGCAGTGGATAAGAAATTAGAAATACAAAATAGAGAAAATACGGATGATCAATTATTCATTTAACTTCTTATTTCTTAGTTCCCACTTCCTTCTTTACACTTCTTAGTTCTAACTTCTTACTTCCTATTTATATTTAAACACCCTCCTGCTACGCAGTATCCCTCTGTAGAGGGGAATTTACACTAATGTCACCCTAAATTTAGTTCAGGGTATCAATGAGATTCCGGATCAAGTCCGGAATGACAGATTTAACCTCTAACTTCTCACTTCTAAGCTCTCAGTTCTTACTTACTTTAGTATACCCCTCAGTCCGGTAAAACCGGACAGCTCCCCTAAGAGAGGAGCAGCTATTTAGATGGAATAATAAAATCAATTTCATATTTAAATTCTAACTTCTTATTTCTAACTTCTTACTTCCTACTTATATTTGAACACCCCCCCCCTGCTGCGCAGTACCCCTCTATATAGGGGAATTTATAAATGCTATTTGATTCTGACTTTCAAGATTGACTATTATATACATTGCGACTATATTATATAAAAGACAAAAAAAGGAGGAAATATGAAAGTCGCAATATTTATTGACGAATTGGTTGAAGACAGTGAATTTATCTACCCTCTGTACAGATTCAAAGAAGAAAAATGGGATGTCGATATAATAGGTATATCCGTTAAGACGGTTAAAGGTAAAAAGGGAGGCGTGTTTAAAACCGAGAAATCAATTGAAGAAGTTTCAAGTAAAGAATACGATATACTTTTTATTCCGGGCGGATATGCACCGGATCGACTTAGGAGAGATAAGAGAATATTACGTTTCGTATCCGAAATGTTCAAGGATGGCAAGATTATCGGCTCCATTTGTCACGGTCCCTGGTTGCTTATATCTTCCGGTATAGTGAAAGGAAAGAGAATTACCGGATACTATGCAATTA
>WFRF01000031.1 GCA_015486655.1 Caldifarciminota bacterium
AAGCCATTGAACCCGAAAGGGTGTTTAAGAGATTAACGGCTGATTTTCAACATGACTTTGAAGCAAAAAAGAAACTTGCCGCTAAAATTGCAAAAACACTCTCCCCTATTTACAATAAAGGAATGAAGAATGTTGACATTGACGATTATGTGGAAGTGATCAACGATATGTCTTCCATACATGAAAGATATGTCAATCTTATGAAGAATACAAAATTCGAACTTCTCGGTTTCGTAAAGCCCCCTTTTGCCACTCAAAATAAGAAAAGCAGACTTGGGGAACAAGAAAATACGGAGTTTAATGTTCTCAAAAAGGGAGTAGAAGCACGCGTGCTTTACGAATTTGAATCGAGAGACAGTTTTGAGCTATACGATCACATAAAGAGGTGCGTGGCTCATGACGAGAAGGCTCGAGTGATAGAAAAATTACCTGTAAAAATGTATGTTTTCGACAGGCGTTACGTTCTCATGGCTCTGTCAGACAGTAAAGGGAACAATTCCGGGCTTACAATGCTTGTTGTGGATAATCCCGGACTGGCTGAAGCTACCGCCGTATTATTCAATTTTTTATGGGAACAGGCATACGATTATTCATACCTGGAGAAATTTTTTAAAAAAGAGTAAATCATGATAAATTATACAGAAAAAGATCTGCGTGGGTTAAAAAGGGGAAATTTCGTTAATTCCATTAAGTTTACCTCCTTGATGGGAAACACTTTACAGCAATTTTCAAGCGGAGTTATGCCCGGGAATTTGTTCTTCCTCAAACGAGAGAAGGGGAAGGTGGTTGTATTTCTAAGTGAGGCAGGGACAAAAAGCAAGAAATTGCTTTTTGTCCCCGTGCAAAAATTTAATGTATATTATTCCTTAAAGGGAACAACATAAATTCTCTCTTCACTTTCTTCATAAATACCTAAAACCTCATAACCTCCTGTTTTTCAACGGGAGGTTTAATTTATGTCAGTCATATACGCAAGCATTTCTTCAAATCATATAAACAGGAGTTTTTATCCCCGGATCATAATTAACCAAAAGGTTTATTTCGGCATAATTTCCAATCTCAATATTTTCCAATGTATATACTACCATATTTCTCGAGTCCATTCACCCAGTTCCAAAACAAAAAAGCCGAAATCCGCCTTAACAGGATTTATAGAAACGATCTGCCCGAAGGCATCTTAAGACCATTCCCCTTTGGAAATCAAACACTTCTTTTTTTTAGGATTTCCCCGAAAGATGTCCTCCCATAAAAAATCATCTTCAATCTGGCTAAATTCAACATCCGTAAAGGAACCTACCTTATAATCATGGTTACCGGAAAGGCACTGTATCTTTCCCCGTTTACGGAAAATGTCACAACACCTTCATTAATATCCTCGGACAGGAACCAGTCGACTTTTTCAATTTTAACTTTCATAATAAATCTGTTTCAATTTAATATATATATTAGCACTGATTGACTATTAGTGCAAACGAAAAAGTCCTCCGTACCGAAACCGGAAAAATATTCCTTGACAAATATACTCCTATAAATTACATTCTTTCAAAACAGGAGATTATATGACGGAACACTTTGATGAAGAACTCACAAAACACCAAACCCTGGGCGAAAAAATCGCTGACAGTGTTACTCACGGGATAGGAGCTGTACTCAGTATTGCTGCGCTTGTCATACTTGTCGTGATTTCAAGCAGAATCGGAGATAATTGGCGTATAGTCAGTTTTTCCATATACGGAGCATCCCTCTTTATTCTTTATCTGTCATCGACATTGTATCACAGCCTGCCGAGAGGAAAAGCACAGCGCGTTTTTAACATCTTCGATCATACAGCTATTTACGTTCTCATTGCAGGTTCATACACTCCGATAACATTGATTTCAATGAGAGGGGCATGGGGATGGACACTGTTCGGATTAATATGGGGACTTGCAATTCTGGGTATTTTATACTCCACATTTTTCAGAGGAAGATTTAAAATACTGTCAACGTCCATATACCTTATAATGGGATGGCTTGTTGTCCTGGCATTTAAACCCATGCTCAGAATGGTCCCTCACGGAATGCTGGTTTGGCTCATTGTAGGCGGTGTTTTTTACTCTTTGGGGGTTGTTTTTTATCTCTGGAAAAATTTGAAGTACAACCACATGATTTGGCATCTCTTCGTACTCGCGGGAAGTGCTTCGCATTTCATCGGGTTTTTAATATATCTCACATAACTATTTGTTTTTCATCTCTCTGAGAGTCTCCAGTACCTCTTCAACATGTCCCTTAACTTTTACCTTTCTCCACTCCTTTACTATAAATCCCTTGGGATCTATTAAAAATGTAGATCTAACAGTCCCGAAATATTCTCTTCCGTATAATTTCTTTTTCCCCCATGCTCCGTATTTCTCAATAACTTTATGCTCTTCATCGCTTAAAAGAAGTATTTCCAGGGCATGCTTTGATATGAATCTCCCATGGCTTTTTGGGGAATCCTTACTTATACCGATTATAACCGCACCTTCCTTCTCGAATTCTCCTTTGCTTTCGGTAAAATTTACGGCTTCCCTTGTGCAACCGCTTGTATTATCCTTGGGATAGAAATATAGAACCACCCATTTCCCGGAAAAATCCTTTAAACAGTGCTTTTTACCTTCAAAATCATTTAAGCAAAAATTTGAGGCTTTTTCTCTTTTATCCATAACATCCTCCGATTAATTTAAAGTTTTTATGAAGCGAATCTGCCGTCATCACTTATATTATCAAGTTTATCCACATTTTTTTCCAACCATCCTATCTTCTCAACGTGCCTTATATCAAATTCCGGAACGTAATTTTTAATATCAAGAAGAGGAGTGCCATCTATAACATCAAGATTTTCAATGTAGAGAATATTCTTTTCAACTTTTATCAATTTGACAATTGAAATACCGATTGGGTTCGGGCGACTCGGCGCTCTCGTTGCAAATACACCGTGACTCTCGTTATGCATGTAAGGTTTTACGACCAAATCCCCTTTTCTCGCTCTGCTAAAATGATAAATCAGGATTATATGCGAAAAACCGTCGATATCTTTTAACCCTTCTTCATACTCCTTGAATACCTCAACCTCTCCCCTTGCACTTCTTGCCTTCTCCGCAAGAGGTTGAATGGGTGTCCCTTCCTGTTCTTTAAAAGGAGAATGTATTATACCTATGGGTTTGTACACTATTTTATCCATCTGTCACCTCCAATCCGAAAATCATTTATGATTCAACTTTTTATTTATACTTTCCGCAGCCAACTTGCCCGATGAGAAAGCAAATTGCAAATTGTATCCGCCCGATTCGCCATCAACATCTATTACCTCCCCTGCGAAATACAAACCTTTCACCAACTTCGATTCCAATGATCGGGAATTTATTTCCCACACATTCGCCCCTCCTTTTGTTAACATCGCTTTATCGAAGCCGAACTTCTTTTCAACCTCACATCTAAAAAACAGATTTTTGACAATTCTTTTCCTGTCTCTCTTGTGTAAATCCCCGCATCTTATGGTTTTATCCAATCCCAATCTTTCCATGATAAAGGCGGACAGTCTGTTTGGAATAGCATATATGGACAGTAGATTTGCGATTTGCTTTCTCCCGTTTTTATCTATTTTGCAATTGAAATCATAAAGCAATTCATCTTCATTGGAAAAATCGGTCAGTTGAATTTCAATAGTGTCTCCTGACTTTATAACTCTGGATAAATCAAGTATTGCAGGTCCGGAAATACCTTTATGTGTAAACAAAACGTCACCCCTGCATACAATTATCTTTTTATTGTTACGGAGTACAAAAACCCATTTATCTCTAACGGATATGCCGGCAAGACTTTTCCCCCGGATTTCCCTTGTCTTTACCGGTGTAAGAGCAGGTTCCGGTGGTTCTATTCTGTGTCCGAGCATTTTCGCAAATCTGTATCCGTCTCCGGTTGTTCCCAATGAGGGATACGATTTCCCGCCTGTTGCAATAATAAGAAAAAAAGAGCTATATTCTTCAGTTTCTGTTTTTACAATAAAATGTCCATCATTTTTCTCCACTCCAATGACACCTGCCGAATATTCAATTTTTGCATTGTTCTTCTTACACAGTTTCAAAAGTAAATTTACAACATCTTCCCCACTCATTGATTTGGGGAAAACACGCCCTTTTTCATCAGTAAATGTTTCAAGCCCGTTTTTATTAAAATATGAAATTAACTTTTTGGGAGGAAAATCGTATGTTGCCGGTTTGACGAAATTCCTTTTTTCAAAGTAGTGATTAATTAACTCTTCTCTGCTCGTACAATTGGTGAAATTACATCTTCCCCCTCCGGCAATAGCTATTTTTCTTCCTGCATTTTCTGATTTTTCCAAAACAAGGATTCTGTCTGACAAAATATTCGCGGCTGCAAACAACCCTGCCGCACCTGCTCCTATAATTATTACATCGTAATCCAAATTACCTCCGCAAATTAATATAAACCAAAAGAGCGATGTTTGCAAGAAAATAGCGACTGTCCGGTGTTCCCTGAAAATAAAGCAAGGTAAGTGGTATAGACATATTTACCACTTTCATACATTGAAATTGATAGAAATATAAAATGAGAACACAGTAAACGTGATTGTTTATAATCGGTCATTCCGGACTTGATCCGGAATCTCACTCTTATGCTGAACCAAGTTCAGCATGACATTTATTTATTCCCCTATGTAGAGGGGTACTGCGAAGCAGGGGGGTGTTTAAAGAGCCATACGAGCTTCCATTTATTTCCCACTTTTCACTTCTTATTTCTTACTTGCTAAACAGTCACATTTTGAAGTATAGTTCTTTCTGTCATCAGGTGGTTAATATGTCCGTACTTATCTACTTGGGAAATAAAACAATTACTTGACACGTTTTTGTCGATTTGTTATCATTTCTAAAATGAAGGGAAGGGAAATCAAATCAAACGTGTTATTAGGAACAAAACCATTAAAATATTATATCTATTTATGTAATTTCAATGAAATCGATTTTATGGAGGCAATATGGTAAATCATGAAAGCAAAATTGCTGTTAAGGAGCTCAATTCACCCGAATTACAGAATGTAAAAAAACAGATACTTGTGGGACCAAAAGACGGATTTGACGGTTTTATGAGAGAATTCATACTTGGAGTCGGGGGATTTACACCCTTGCATAATCATGACTGGTATCATTTAAACTATGTGATTTCAGGGGAAGGGATTCTTATACTCGACGGGGTAGAACACGGTATAACCAAGGGGAGTGTAGCTTATGTGCCGCCTAACGTGAAACATCAATTCAGAAATACTGGTAAGGGGGAATTAAAATTCTTATGTTTGGTACCAAAAAACGGGGATTCGTATTAATATGTTTAACTTTTCTGTTTTACATTCGTATTTGCTCGTTTCCGGTTATAACGGAAGTAATGAGCAATGTAAAGGGAAGTGATTCCGGAACCGGAAGTCCCGGTGATCGTAATGAATTTATAGAAATATACAATAACTCGGATTCGGATATTCTTATAACACATTTTTCCATTGGGGACGGAGATGCCATGGATAATATTTGTATTTGGAATGACAGTCTCGGCACTCCTGCCGATAATGTTTTTTACAATGATTCCATACTGCACCCGCACCGGTTCGCCGTTATTCTGGATCCTGAATATTGCTCTCAGGAATATGCAAGCCAACCCTATTTTATGCCGTACGTTTTTGGAGACAGCTGCCTCATTCTAACCGTAGGCAACACAACATTGGGGAATGGTTTATCCACATCCGACCCCGTGTTCCTTTACGATTCCAATTTGATCATAATCGACACTTACGGAACTCCCTTCGATTCTACCGACACCCTGCCTTACAATCCCGGAGACGGTATTTCAATGGAAAAAATTTATCTTGACGGAACCGATGGCGAAAACAATTGGCAACCGTCAAAATCCGCAGCGGGATGTACGCCTGGTAACTACAATTCCGTCTCGGAAAATAATCTCATCGATATCTTATGTTCATGGCAAATAGACCAAGACTCGATAATCCTCGACTTTTCGGTTATAAATAAATACAATATTGATCTGTGTAATTCTACTATTACGTTGCAAATGTCTGAATTTTCTAGCAACGAGCGCTTCGCTAAAGGGGATTCTTCAATTCTTTTCTATGGAGATATTATCGATTCACCCTTCAATATTTCATGTAAGCGTATACTCAATTTATCAGACATAAACATTGCTAAAATCACTTTGAAAAATTCCAATGTCAGTTCTTCTCGAGAATTTTGGATCAAGGAAAACAGTGATGCAATCCCTCCTTTGGAAATTAATGAGGTTATGGAAAACGGTAATATTTCTCCGGATTGGATAGAAATTCATAATATTTCTCAGGATTCGCTGTTTATAAATGATGCTCGCATTGACATTAATGATAATCACTACCCTTTACCCGATTTTACAATTAAACCGAATCAATATACGGTAATCCTGTACGATACCGGTGCATTCTATACCAAATATTCAAGAAACATAGATGTTTTATTGCTGAATTCAAGTATGCATATAAACCAAAACGATACCATAAAATTATCTGTCGGAAACACCAATATCGAAAATTTTACCACGAACAGAACATTACATTTCGGGAGTGATACCAGTATTGAGAGGATAAAAGACAATATCCCTTCATCAAACATAGACAACTGGACAAATTCAAGGAGTTCAAAAGGCGCCACACCCGGAACAAGGAACAGCGTAAGTGATACTGCCTTAGGCACCAAAAATCAAACCGTAATCATCACACCGAATCCTTTTAAATACGGGAGGGACAATATAATTTCAATGAAATTACCCGATAATTCATATTTAATAAATACAATTCATGTTTATAAGACCGATGGTTTTATGATAGCTGATATAAAAATAAACAATCCCTATCTCAAGGAAATCTTATGGAAACCCAGGACAAACACAGGGCTGTATTTTTCAACAGGACTTTATATTGTAGCATTTAAGTATGAGGATAAAAACGGCAAGAGACACCTTGTAAAGGTGCCTCTTGCCATAAAAAACCGTTGATCAATTTAAAACAACAAACTCAATACGTCTGTTTCTGGCTCTTCCGCTTCTCGTTGTATTGGGAGCAATAGGCATTGATTCTCCGTAACCTCTTGCTATAAGCCTTGACGGAGATATTCCCATTTGGACAAGATAAGCTTTCACCGCATTTGCTCTTGCGTATGATAATCTCAAATTGCTTTCGGCACTTCCCACACTGTCCGTATGTCCCTGAATTTCGATGGTCAAATCGGGATATTCCTCAAGGGTTTTTACAACTTTATCCAATACCGCATACGATGAAGGTTTTATTGTTGCACTTCCCGAATCGAAATAGATGCCCTGCAGTATAAAATGAGCTTTTTTCTTCAATAATTCAAAGTTTCTGATCATGGGACCGGTTTTCGGAACAATAAAGGGAATAGTTTTAGGTATGTATCCGTCTGCACTGATAGTAACTTTATAAACACCCGGCTGCAATTTGATTGTATATATACCCGATGCGGCATCGGAAATTGCTTTATACTGTTTCCCGTCCTTCTCGAAAACAATGTTTGCTCCGACTCCGTTGGAATTACTCCTATCGTAAACCTTTCCCGTTAACTTTATGGCCCCTTCCGCTACAAGTAATTCAAAATTAACGATTTTCGCTTTTCTGGCATCTATGACAACAGGTTCTACTTGAGGTTTATACCCGGCAGCGTCAACCCTGATAGTATAAGAGCCGCTGGGGAGCTGTGCTCTGAATATGCCGTCATCATCCGTTTCTACGGGAGTGCTGTTCTTTAAATCGGGGAATGAAATAATGGCTTTTACGGGATCGCCCGTTTTTGCATCGGTGACCTTACCGGACAGATATCCTTTTTCACTCATCTTTTTTGTAAGGGGGAAATCCACAATGTTTATCTTGTTGGCAACGGCTATCAATGACTTTTCCATCCATCTGTAACCGTTAACCTGAGCGTGAATTCTTATTGGTCCCGGCGAGACTTCCACGTGGTATACTCCGTTTGTGTCAACCGAAACGGTATCAATATTACTCTCGGGGAAATATATTACGCCGCTAAGCGGTTCGCCGGTGTCTTTATCGTATAGCTTTCCTGTAATTGTAGAAGTTTCCTTTTGAGGTACAACCTTTGTTGTTTCCTGACCGTAAGCATAAACAAACCCCGCGGATACACGCCATTGCGGGGCGGCTCCCCAACCCTGAGTTATATAATAATCGGTATTTGCGGCCAGATTCATTAAAGTGTCAACATTGGAAGACAACCTGTAATCAAACGCGGTATTAAGGGCAACTGCCGAAGCATCCCCCAGATTAAACCCTATGGTAATGTAATTAATATTTTGTGGGGTAACAGCAGCGTTTCTGAAATATTTTCCCGTAAATTCAAAATAGGAAGCAAACCCGGGAACTTTAATGTCTATCCCTGCTCCATACGAATAGAAATCGGATTTCTGATTCACTATAAGTGTACCGTTGGGCTTATTGTATAAATGCCCCAAATATCCTCCGTTTAAATTAAAATTAGAGGTAACATTCCCGGATTTTTGTACAACGGAGAATAATAATTTACCTCCTATATCAGTACCGTTATCAGTAAAGTATCTGAAAATTCCCCCTCCGTTTCCCCTGTAATTCTCATCAAACAAAGTCCCCGAATCTTTCACCGTGGTATCATACGGGGTACCCGTTTTTATCACTACCCAAGGGTTAAATGCGAGTTTTATGGGAGCATCGCCAAAAAGATCTCCCGTCGAAAATTTCATACCGATTTCGGTATCTCCAAAACCTTTTGACAGGTAATTCGTCGAATCGGGTCTGTACGTTTGTTTATTCGTGGTTAAATAATCTCCCATAAATTTACCCGATATATTGAACTCCACATACTTTGAAAAACTCACGGCAAAACCGGTGGTAATATTTGTCATATAGGCAACATCAAGCAGAGAATCCACCTGACCGTTATCCGTTCGTATAAACCTGCTGTAAATATTCGATTTGTTAAAATCGTTTACCATTATTGAAAACCTTATGGAATATGGTTGATCACAGGATGCGCTAATCACTCTATAATCTCCGTTTAATCCGTTTAATGAGGGTAAAGAATAAATAGCGACTATCCCTAACAGTATAAACGCCGTAAGTAGTTTAATTGTTTTCATATATCCTCCGTTTTTAATTTATATAATGAAAAATTGTCAATTTACCTTCTTTTATGTTAATATATGCTTCGCTTTCTGTCAATTCGTTGCTTATTCCTTTTGTCATTCCGCAGTTAAATTCCATA
>WFRF01000032.1 GCA_015486655.1 Caldifarciminota bacterium
GGTAGTAACATCGTGAGAGGAGCAGCAGAGTTCAGTTACGGTTTAGAGAGAAGCGGTAGAGTGGATATCTCGGTATACGATGCAAGCGGCAGAATGGTAAAAAGACTTGTGAGGGGTGTTGAGAAGAGCGGCTATCACAGAGTCAGTTGGAACGGCAGAGACGAGATGGGCAGAGCGGTGAGACGCGGTGTATACTTTGTGAGACTAAGCTCCGGCAGTAAGAGTATGACATCGAAGCTTCTCATGATGAGATAGAGAGAGCAATGAAATAGAAAAGGGCAGGTTTTACCTGCCCTTTTTTTATTTGATATACAATTTTAGATTTACATTAAGGTTTCTGGGTGTATTGGGGAAAAAATAGGGAATACCGCTATCTACATATCCGTTTACTGCCGTAAGTTTGTTGAATATATTATGAGCGTTAAAAGATACTTCGGCTTTATTAAAAATTCCTACATTATGTATAACGTATGATAAATTTGCTCCAATTAGATTGTAAGGGGCAATTGCAAGACTGTCAGATTCCGAATTATCAAGGAACTGTTTTCCGACAAATCTGTCATTGATTTCAATCTTAAAGTTGCTTCCGGTGTATTTAACTGCCCCGTAAAGTATGAACTCAGGGAATCCCCCTTCGCGATTCCCACTCAGATCAACGGAATCCGCAGTATATGTATTCCAATCGTATGTATAGGACATATAATTGACAAGTTTGTTATAGTTGTAACTTCCATTGATTATAAAACCGATACATTTATTCAAATTAATTTTATTGGAAAACTCAATACCGCTGTGAAAAGACCTCTTTGCATTACCCACTATGGGTACACCGTTGTCGTCCAGCTGTCCGTTGTACACAAGTTCGTTGTGAAAGTCCATGTAATATATATCCGCTTTACTCTCAAGATATCTTCCGTAAGCAATATTCAAACCCAGCTCGTAGTCTTTTAATTGTTCGGGCTTTATATAAGGATTTTTGAAATTAATTGTATCTTTAAACAACGGATATGACCAGTAGGAGTGATCTGCATCATAGTAGTTATCCAACCCCGGCATTCTCGAAGCCATACCGAAACTTGTATAAATCCCAATAAATTTATTAATATTATAGTTGATGCCTATCTTGGGATTCACAAAGAAAAGAGGCACACTAAATGTAATATTATTTTTCACTGTATCATTATAGTATCTCAGTTTTGAATATTCCGTTTCTATTGCCGTTAGTATCGACATTTTTTCCATGGGTTTCGTATTCTCTGAGAAATTGAACTTAATCTGTTGTTTTTCAGCGTCATAATAATAATACGTCCAATCGGGGCCCAAGCTGTCAGGATAGTTTTCCGCCCAGATAACATCGCCCTGGTGATGACCGCGGTGTTCCCTTATATAACCGGATAAATTTAATTCTCCCCATTTATGTTTAATAGACAATGTGGGAATCCAGAAAAGATCATATTCATCCACCATACGTTTTCTGATTAAGTCAGTGCGGGATATTGTATCATTACCCGAAACAATATCGGGCATATAATATTCACATAGATATGCATTGCTTTTAAATTGCTTGTAATAACCGCTTCCCGTATAAAGTGACACTGTATTTTTCATGGTTATTTTATCACTAAACGTATGATTTTCTATCAACTCATAGTGGGGTTGGTTAAAAACATCTTCCGCATTAGGATATGTTATGGGATTAAATCTTCTGTCTTTATAAATGTCTCCTGAAACCAATCCGTCCAGATGTAACTTATCAATACCGTAATATGCAAGGTGGACATTCTCCGGTCCTCCGTACAGATTTAATGTTATATTCCCCTTGCTATAGTAATATGTGCCTCCCAGAAAATATGACCAAATCCTGCTCCATGAATTTTCTCTGTACCCGTCACTTGTAATGCGGGAAAATCTTGAGTAAAATGCCATTTTATTGTTTATCATTCCGGAATTATACGAAATACTCTGTTTATATGTATCAAACGAACCATAAGAAACATTTAATTTCCATTGGGGAACACTGTTATAATCTTTTGTAATTATGTCAATTACTCCGCCTATTGCTCCGGTTGCGTTCATAACATTAGATACACCTCTGTGTATTTGAATCTCCCTGACGTTTTCTAAAAAATCGGGATAGTCAATCCAGAAAACTTCGTTTGTTTCCGCATCATTCAAGGGAATTCCATTAAACAAAACAGCTATCCTACTTTGGTCAAATCCTCTCAAACTTAAATAAGAATATCCCACCCCCAGACCATCGTCACTGTAAACATTCATTCCGGGTTCCGTTTTCAGAACCACAGGAATCTCCTCCGTAAAATATTTCGCTTCCATTCTGCCGTATTTTATTGCGGAAAAGGTGACTGGTGTTTCAAATGACTTTGCAATTTCGGGACGTATAACAAAAGGCTTCATTCTGAATGTTTTATCTTTCAGTTTTATCTTTATTGTCTTTTCATTTATTAAGTTTATCACAATCGTTGTATCAATAAACCCCATTCTGTGAATTTTTAATCTGTAAAGTCCTTTTGGTAACCCCGTTGCAAGAAAACCACCGTATGTTGTTGTAAGGAACATTTTGGAATAACCTGTATTCAGATTTTGTATCATAACATTTACA
>WFRF01000033.1 GCA_015486655.1 Caldifarciminota bacterium
ATCTGTTTTGACATTGAATTTATTTGCCATCTTTATTATTTCGTCGTATATATTCTGTTTCTTTTTATTGATAAAAAGCATTTCGATTTTTTGTCCGGATTTGAGTGCCTCGAAAACAGGATTTTTCCCGTATATGAACATATCATTCTCCTTTATGGTGATTAATATTAAAATTTCTCTTATACTCTTCACATGAGTTATGAGCCATTTGCATAATGTAAGGCAGCTTTGTTTTTCTCTTTAATTCCATAATTACTCTAAGACTGTTTTTAAATGAAATATTATTTCCGGGAGAAATAAATATTGGTTTTACGTCCTTTCTCGTTCGGAGAACATATCCGATTAATTCGCCTTTATGAGAAAGTTCCGTATAACTATTTACCTTATTCGGCGGCATTTCATATTCTCCCACCAGTTTTGATTTGGCACACCCTATAGTGGGTATCCCTAACAGAATCCCGGCATGTGTTGCAAGTCCCATTCGTCTCGGATGAGCATACCCGTGTCCGTCAAAGATGATAAGGTCGGGTTTAACGGATATCTTTCCGTATAGTTTGTAAAAAACGGGAAACTCTCGGAAGGATAAAAAACCCGGAATATACGGAAAATTTATCTTCTCATTTCCATTGAAAACCATTTCAATTTCTTCCGATATATTATTCCATAAAACAATTGATACGAATGCGGTGTCATCTTTATATGCAAGATCAACCCCGAAAATAATTCTCGGTTTTTCCGTTAAAAAATCCTTGAGAGAGATCTTTTCATGTAATTTCAATTGGATTTCTTTAGCTTTTTTAGTATCGCGTTCTTTAGCTGTTTTTAGAGTTTCTTGCAAAAAATCCATAGACAAATTATACAACACAATCTAATGCGGGTGAAGTAGAAAACACTTGAAAACGGTTCTTTTTTGATGTAGTCTATTTAAAAGGAGACAGATGAAAACAGGATTGGTTTTACCCGGTGGCGGAGCAAGGGGTGCTTATCAGGTAGGTGTTTGGCAGGCTATGACGGAACTCGGCATAGCTAAAAATGTAGCTATTATTTCGGGAATTTCAGTAGGTGCCATAAATGCTGCCCTATTTGCGGATAAAGATGCCTTCGAGGCGAGAAGATTGTGGATGAATATAAAGCCATCGGATATAATGAAAATCAATGCACACAGAATCGGAGATATCATTTACGATTTGATTAAGACCCATAAACGATTTAGAGACAGAATCGCATATCTGTTCAGCAGCGAAGGGTATTTCTCAAGGGAAGGATTGGAGAGGCTGTTGGATACATATCTCAATTACGATAGAATAGCAAACTCGGATAAAAAGATCTATGCTGTTTGTGCCGATGTGTCGGGGAAGTCCAATAGCGAGGTATTGTTAAGCACTTTAGGTATTCCCGTAGGTAAGAGCGAGTATATTGCCCTAAACGGTGCAAATGCGGGAAAAATAAAGAAGATATTAATGGCGTCATCGAGTATTCCTTTTGTTTTTGACAGGACGGATATAAACAAAACCGGTTATTACGACGGAGGAATATCGGAAGGAGTTCCCATAACCCCTGTTTACAGGGAAAAATGTGATGTTATATATGTTATTCCCTTGGATAAAAAACAGGTAATTGAGGGAGAGGACTACCCGGGCACAAAAATTATCAATATTTGCCTTAACGAGAATTACAGATCCGTTATCCCGCGTTCACTTAATTTCTCGCAGGAGTTGATAAGTAAAAGAATCGAAATGGGGTACAAGGACGGGATGAGAATTTTAAGGGAGCATTTATAAATTCCCCTCGGCAAGAGGGGTACTGCGTAGCAGGGGGGTGTTCAAAAATAAGTGAGAAGTAGGAACTGAGAACTAAGAAATTAAAAAGTGGGAATTAAGAAGTTAATTGAATGATTGACTATCAAAGATTCCTTTCTTTCTTACTTAAAGTAAAGTGAAGCCTCGTTATTTCTTAATTATAATGAAGTTGCTATACCTATCTACTGACGGATGAGAAAAGGTAAGTGGTACAGACATATTTACCACTTTTATACATTGAAATTGATGGAAATATAGCATGAGAAGACCGTAAATGTGATTGTTTACAATCGGTCATTACGGACTTGACCCGGAATCTCATTGAGATGCTGAACCAAGTTCAGCATGACATTTATAAATTCCACTCGGAATATGACCCCTCAGTCCGGTAAAACCGGACAGCTCCCCTTAAAGAGGAGCAGTTATGTTTAGAAATATGTGATAGATGGGGAATGATAACTTGAATATGTAATTGTCTTTGAATATTTCAATTGTCAAATTAAAGAAAATGTGCAATAATACATCTATGGAAATGAGAAGACTTTTGATGCCTGAAATTAATGAAATCATAAAGCAGAAAGACTGGAAAACGTTAAAGGGGATTATTGTTGAACTGGAACCGCATGATATTGCGGAAATGCTGGAAGATATTCCTTATCCCGAAAAGGTTATAATTTTCAGATTGCTCTCAAAAGAACAAGCGAATGAAGTGTTTTCATATATGGAGAGTGATGAACAAGAGGAGATGTTGAGGCATTTCAGCAGAAATGAGATAAAGGAAATTATCAACGGAATGGACCCAGATGACAGAAATGACCTTTTTGATGAACTGCCTGCAGGCCTTGTTAAAAAATATCTTGAATTCCTTACACCCGATGAAAGAGAAGTAGCGGATTTGTTATTAAATTATCCGGAACATTCTGCCGGTCACATAATGACGACGGATTTTATAGACTTATATGAGGATATGACAGCCGATGAAGCCATAAATTATATAAGAAAGAATGCAAAAGAGTCGGAAACCATTTATATTAACTATGTGATAGGTGAGCATAGGGAGTTGGTGGGTGTCGTTTCTCTCAAGAATTTAATCCTTGCAAAACCTGATACTCATATAAAAGAAATAATGGATGACAATCCAATATACGTTAAAACAATGGATGACCAGGAAGTTGTAGCAAATCTCCTCAAGAAGTATGATTTTCTGGCGATACCTGTTGTGGATTCGGAAGGAAGGCTTGTGGGAATTGTTACATTTGATGATGTTATGGATGTTATTGAAGATGAAACAACGGAAGATTTTCAAAAAATGGCGGCTATGTCCCCTATGGAAACGCCTTATTTCAGTTTGAACGCTTTAAAACTGGCATGGAACAGATTTATATGGATTTTTCTACTTGTTATTCTCGAAAGCATTTCGGGAAATATCATACAGAGGTATCAGGACATTTTGAAAATTGCAGTGGCTCTTTCAATATTTATCCCTATGATAACTGACACAGGTGGAAATGCTGGGACACAGTCCAGCACCATAGTTATAAGAGGGTTGGCAACGGGAGATATAGAATTGAGGGATGTTTTGAAGTTGATCTTACGAGAATTGCTTATAGGTTTTATACTTGCAACCGCAATCGGTATTGTTGCCCTTGTTCGAGCTCATTTTTTCCATGTCAGCTCCATGGTTGCCATTACCGTATCCATTGCTCTTGTAATAACAATATTCGTTTCAAATCTTACCGGCGCTCTGCTTCCCTTCATTTTTAAAGCATTGAAGGTAGATCCTGCAATTGCAGCAGGTCCCTTTATAACAACGATAGTTGATATTACCGGACTTATCATCTACTTTGAGGTAGCCAAGCGTTTACTTCATATATGAAAAACATACGTTCGTTTTCGCAAGAAGAGATTAAAGATTTCCTTGAAAGAAAAGGGGAAAAGCCTTATCGCTCAAAACAGTTGTTTAAGTGGTTATGGCAAAAATTGATATCTGATATTGATGAGATGACGGATGTGAGTAAAAAATTACGTAATGAGCTGAAGAAGGAATTTGTTATTAAATATCCCGATATATTACAGCGGAAAAAATCAAACGACGGTACCATTAAATATCTTTTGAAACTCGAAGACGGAGAAACGGTAGAAACGGTCTGGATACCTGACGGAAAGAGAAGAACAATCTGCGTATCCACACAAGTCGGTTGTGCAATGGGATGTAAATTCTGCTACACGGGGAAACAGGGTCTTAAAAGAAACCTGAAATTCTATGAGATTGCAGATCAGATATCCGTGATAAAGCGCGATTTGAACCTGAGTCCCACAAATATTGTTCTGATGGGTATGGGGGAACCGCTACAAAATATTGACAATGTTCTTAAAGCCATCGATATTTTAAACAGCGAAACAGGATTTGGTATTGCAGCGAGGAAAATTACCGTTTCAACGGCAGGATGGTTGCCCGGTTTTAAAAAACTCATGGATTATCCTAAACAGATCAAACTGGCTGTCAGTTTAAATGCTCCCAATGATGAAACAAGAAATAAAATTATGCCCGTAAATAAGCGTTATAACATCGAGACGCTTCTGTCCGCAGTAAAGGAATATATTAAGATTAAGAAAAAAAGAGTAACATTTGAGTATGTTTTGATCAAAGGTGTTAATGATTCTCTGGAAGATGCCGAACAGCTAATGGAATTAACCAAAAACATAGAATGTAAAATTAACCTTATTCCTTTAAATGTTGCTGTGGATGATACCGAGTCGGAATTCGAAAACATAGATGATGAGAGAGTAAAACAATTTGAGAAATGGATGATGCACGGCAAAAAGACCGTTACCGTCAGAAAAAGCAAAGGTAGAGATATCAATGCCGCTTGCGGTGAACTAAAAAGAGAAATGAATTTATCGTTTAAACGGAAAATATGAATTCTAACGCATTATCGTTATCTTCTTATCTATTGTAATATTTCCCTGTTTAAATCTCACAAAATATATTCCCGAACGCAATTGTTTAAGGGGTAAAATATGTTCCCCTTTTCCTGAGGCTTTGATCTCTTTTACAAGTCTTCCTGCGGGGTTGATAATGGCAAGAGAGTACATTTCAGTATTACCCACGGAATAGATGAGGTTGTTGCCCGACATTGCGGAGTGTAATTTAAAAACGGAAGAATCGTAATCGCCTTTTTTATCCTGAATACCCTGATTATTCTCATATTTCACGATCAGGATATCATAATAACCTCCAATTGTTGAATTCCCCACAACATAAATATTACCGTTTTTATCAAGAGCAATACTTTTCCCGTAATCATTATCACCGTTATCTATTGTATCTGCCCAAACAATATTTCCATTGGGATCGTATTTTATTGTTAACATGTCATAATTTCCATTTGCGGTATATCCGGTAACGTAAACATTCCCGTATTGATCGGCAGCTATACTACTGCTCAGGGTATGCTCGATAGTATCTGTCCAGATGATAGTTCCGCTCGGATTGTATTTTATGGTGAGCATTTTATAATTGGTGTCAACAGTGTAATAACCTGTTATACAAACGTTACCGTATCCGTCTAACGTAATATCTGTAGGATGATCCTCGAATCCGTTATCAAATGTATCTGCCCATACTATAGAACCGCTTGTATTGTATTTTGCCGTATAATAATCGCTTGTACCCATTGTTACCAATCCGGTAAAGTAGTAGTTATTATTTGCATCCGTAGCTACACTTACAATACGATTATTGGTGCCAACAAAAGATGATGTATCCTCCCAAACGAGGTTTCCGTCAGAGTCATATTTGTAACTTAAAAATTGGTAATCACCGGTTATATTTGAGCCGCCGCCCAGATATATGTAATTATCTTTTGATACGGATATACCCCCTATATTATAATCGACGCTCCCAACATTCAAAGTGTCTTCCCAAACAAGATTTCCGGAGCTGTTGTACTTTACGGTTATATAATCCGTATACATGGTGCTGTTAACGTAATATTGCATATATCCCGCCACATATGCATTACCGAGGGTGTCGGTTGCTATTCCGTATGAGTAGTCATAATTACCCGTATCCAATGAATCCGACCAAAGTATGTTACCATTGGAATCACATTTTGCAGTAAAAAAATTAGAATATGCATTCCCTACTATGTAGATTGATTTGTTTAACCCTAAAGCCATGTCAAAAATATCGGGGGAATGTGCCAGAGCGAGTGTATCGACCCATTGAATGGTGTACTGTGTTGCACTTAAAGGAATAATAAAGACCAATGAGATAAAAAGAATTAAATAAATTTTTTTTATCATAAATGCCTCCTCATTTCTTTTATCTTACATTATAATATAATTTAAGTCAATAGGTCGGTTGTCATTTCATACTTCATAGATTTTTCACTCCGGACTTGTTTCAGGATCTCATTAATGCCTTGAACTTGATTCAAGGTTACATTTGTAAATTCCCCTCTACAGAGGGGGGCTGTGGAGCAGGGGGGTGTTATGAAATAAGTAAGAAGTGGGAAGTAAGAACTAATAAGTTAAGAGGCTTTGTCTCAGGAGGCTTCACCTAAAGTGAGAAGTAATAAGTGGGAACTTAGAACTAAGAAGTGAAACGTGGGGACTTAGAACTGAGAGGTTAAAGATGTAATGGATTATCTCTACTCCAATCTGGTGGTTAATATGTCTACACCTATCTACTTGGGAATCCCGTAAGTATATTGACAGAAACCCGTAATTATTATACAAAAATATATAAATAAAAATTTGAGAGGTATGTATGAAGAAAGTGATTCTTTACTTTGTTTTGTTTTTTACTATTGTTTCATTTTCCTACGGTTTTAAATCGATTCACCAGATTCAGGATTCAATTTATCAAAACAAACCTTTTCCCGTTCCGTATTATCCTTACAAAATTACACATGTGAGCAAAAGCAGAGCCCCTGCTGTCGGCAAAAGGGTAATAGGATTCTCACCTTACTGGGTGGATAATACTTATCTTCATTATGATTTGCTCACAACAATAGCCCTCTTTGATGTATCCGTTAACAGTGACGGGACAATAAGCAATACGCATAATTTTCCGTCTCATTGGTCCTATGTTATTCAAAAGGCACATGAGAACGGTGTTAAAGTTGTTTTAACGGCAACGGATTTTAGCTCTTCGAGCATTGCTTCGGTGGTGGGGAATACAACGTATCAGAACAACTGTATAAACGGGCTTTTGAGTCTCGTGCAATCTGCCGGTATAGATGGAGTCAGTATTGATTTTGAGGGGGTCTCCTCGAGTTCCAAAGACAGTTTATCCTCATTTATGACGAGGCTTACAAATACATTTCATTCCAACATACCCGGTTCCGAAGTGACAATATGCGGACCTGCCGTTGATTGGTCCGGGGCATTTGATTATAATGTTCTCTGTGCCAATACGGACGGAGTATTTGTTATGGGATACGATTACTATTATGGTGGTTCATCTTATACGGGACCGGTTGCGCTTTTGAATTCCGGTACCGTTTTCGGAACATATTCGGTAGAGTGGACAATAAATGATTATCTGACATATTCAAACAATCAAAATGACAAGATAATTATAGGACTTCCGTATTACGGTTATGATTGGCCCACAAGTAGTTCTTCCGCCCATTCATCCACTACCGGAAACGGAACCGCCGTTAAGTATTGCAATGCTCATGATAATGCACAAGTTTACGGAAGATTGTGGCGCAGTGACGTGCTGAATCCTTGGTACGTTTACGGTTCGTATCATCAGTGTTGGTACGATGATAAAGCGAGTCTTCACTATAAATATATCGATATTAACGAGAACAGATTGAGTGGTACGGGAATGTGGGCTCTCGGTTATGATGCAGACAAAAAGGAATTGTGGACGGAGCTGAGGGAGAGTTTCGGCATTCCTTATAACCAATTGGAAAACGGAGGCATGGAAGAAACGGGAAAGGATACAATTGCATGTCCTTCCGACACTGTTACACACATAAGCGGTTGGCTTGAGGGAGACTATGCCGATAATAATGTTGCTTCGGATTATGTACATTCGGGAAATTACGCCATTAAGCAGGTTATAAACAATTGGGGAGAAGCAGGGATAAAAAAGAGTTTTATTTACCAGGATGTTTATGTGAATCCGGGGTTCGATTATACGTTTTCCGCCTATGGCAGAAAAAATGACGGAAGCGGAAATATAATGTATCTTGAAGTGGAGACATTTGATTCATTGCATCAAACTGTCAGTGTACACAGATCGGATTCTCTGGTTAACGACAATACTTCTTATTTACCACTGAGCGTGAGTTTCGTCGCCGACAATAACAGTGATTTCGCAAGGCTTAAATTAGTGATAGAGGGTGATACAATATGGGACAGATGGGATGATGTTAACTTGGTGTCATCGGATTCCATAACCACTTTTGATACGCTTTTTGTCGTAAATGTAAATGATGCTAATGTTATGATTTATGACAATCCGGGGGGTTCGGTAATCGATTCCGCCGTTAGCGGGACAAAACTTATTTGTAATTCATTCACTGCGGATAACTGGTACAGAGTTTTTCTCCCCGGCGGAGCTTTTACATCGGGATATGGTTGGATATACGGCGGAGACGGAATTCAGCAAGCCCACCTATCCGGTTCTCAGTCCTGTTCCTATGTCCGTTGTAAAACGGGTGGGTTGAACATTAGAAAGGGGGCAGGCACAAGTTATGAGGTTATAACCTACATGACGGAAAACCAATATTTTGCCGTTATTGATTCCGAAGGATACTGGTATCATATTTTTATTCCCACAATAAACGGGGAAACAGAAGGATGGGCATCAAACAATGGCGGAAGTTATCTGGATTTTTATCCCGGTGGGGCGAAATATCCCTACGGAGCGTATCTTGATTCAATAAATTACCCGGACACAATGACACTGAACGATACGGCAACTGTATTTATGCGATTTAAAAACATCGGTAATTCATCCTTTGACAGTTCGACGATTCTTACCGTTTCAATGCCGCGATTTGCAGCGGGGAATTTTCAAGACAACAGTTGGATGGACTCGTCCGATGTAATTGCATGTACGAATAATGCTCTGCCCGGACAGTATGCCGAATATCGTTTCAAGATTAGAGCCAACAATACCGGCACATACAGCGATTACTTTAATCTCAGAGAGGATGGGGTTTGCTGGTTCTCGGATATGGGGAATATAGCACCGTCTGATTCCTCCGTCTCTATAACCATTAATGTTTCACCTAATGGCATTCAAGAAAATAAAGTGTATGTCGGCAAACCGAAAATTTCATATCTAAACGGCTATATCAGCGTGAGGAATGTGGGGCAAACGAACCTTCGTATATTCGGCATCTCAGGGAGGAAAATATTCGAGGATAAAATCAATAAAGATTACAAAAAGAAGATAAACCTGAGAAGAGGGGTCTATTTTGTAAAAATTGAAGGGACATACGGGGGTATTGTTAAAAAAATAGCCGTTTTGAAATAAATAGACGGTTCTATTTCCATATTACAAATAGGGGCGGGCTTAAATCTCGCCCTTTTCTCTCATTGAGTAAATTAAAAATAAATGATATAATCTATTTTAATTATGTGTAAAAAAAAGGAGTTAACGATGCAGGATAAAAATATAGGTTTATGGAGCGCAATTTCAATCGGTGTCGGGGGGATGGTTGGAGCGGGAATATTTTCAATACTCGGTACGGCATGTCAAATAGGTGGAAATGCCGTATATATTTCTTTTATAATCGCAGGTGTTGTAGCCCTTTTCAGTACATATTCCTATGCGAAATTAGGTGTAAAATATCCGTCTGCCGGCGGACCTGTGGAATTTCTTGTACAAGGTTTCGGAAGTGGTATTATCAGCGGAGGATTAAATATTATGTTATGGTTGGGTTATATAATAGCTCTTTCACTTTATGCAAGAGCATTTGCCGCTTATGCAATGACCTTTTTCCCTCATGCACCGTATTTCCTTACCAATATTTTTGCAACCGGTATAATTTTAATATTTGTAGCAGTTGATTTTATAGGTGCGAAAGCAGTGGGCAGTTCTGAATTATTTATAGTTACAATAAAAGTAGGTATCCTTGTATTTTTTGCCGTTGTAGGCTTATTCTTTTTAAAGCCGGAACTGTTAAGCCCTTCGAAGTTTCCTCATATTAACAATATATTCTTTGCTTCCGCAATTGTATTTCTCGCATATGAAGGATTTGGTCTCATTACAAATGCCGCCGAGGATATGAAAAATCCACGAAAAACACTTCCAAAAGCTTTATATTTGAGTGTTTTGATAGTTATTGGAATCTATGTAGGGGTTTCTTTAGCCGTAGTTGGTAACCTGCCGTTGAGTGATATAATAAAAGCCAAAGATTATGCTCTGGCAGAAGCAGCAAAACCGTTTCTCGGTCTAGTAGGATTTAAAATCATTGCAATTGCCGCATTACTGTCAACCTCGTCGGCTATAAATGCAACGTTATATGGAGGAGCAAATGTGAGTTATATGATTGCAAAGGACGGAGAACTCCCCGGGTTGTTTGACAGAAAAATATGGCATAGGGGGAGAGAGGGATTATTTATAACTGCCGGACTTGTAATTGTTTTTGCAAACGTTTTCGATTTGAGTAAAATTGCCATGTTAGGCAGTGCTGCTTTTTTAATAATTTATGGAGGAGTTAATTTAGGGCATTTAAAACTACGTTCTAAAACCGGAGGAAACATTTTCCTAATTTGGATAGCTATAATCGGGAATTTGGTTTCTCTGGGAATCTTAATTTATTATTTGATTAGATATTCCATTGTAACACTAATCGCATTAGGTTTGGTTTTGTTATTCAGTTTTTCAGCGGAATGGTTATACGTGAAATTTACAAATAGAGAGTTAAAAATAAGAATAAAAGATTAGTAATAATAAAATTGTATTTCCCGTTACAAAACGTTGTATAACATTAATAACAAAGGAGGACAAAACAGATGGAAGAAATTATATGTGACAAAAAAGTTAAAAACAAGGATGATTATATAAAAGGAGATCTGGTGCGGGATTCTATTTTTGAGTTGATTAAAAAAGATAATCCCGATTTAAACAGAAACTGCTATATATTGAAAGAATATGTAGACAAGTACAGAGAGAAACATCTAAAGAAAATAATAAAAAGAGAAAAAGGTAATTTCGATGAACTGGAAAAAATAGTCATAAAGGCAATTTCGGATAAGAGCGTAATATCCGATAACATAGAGGAAGATTTGGATAAGGGACTTACATTCGGACAGAGAATTGCCGATAATGTTGCTAAATTCGGTGGGAGCTGGGCATTTATATTTTCGTTTATTGCCTTTTTGTTTCTTTGGGTGATATTAAATGTTTGGATATTGAGTAAAAAGCCATTTGATCCGTATCCTTTCATCTTATTGAATTTAATGTTGTCAATGCTTGCAGCCATACAGGCACCGATTATCATGATGAGTCAAAACAGACAGGAAGACAAGGACAGAAAAAGAGGGGAGAATGATTATAAAACCAATTTGAAAGCAGAACTTGAGATTAAATTACTTCATGAGAAAGTAGATCATCTGATTCTTACGCAAAATAAAAGACTGATGGAAATTCAGGAAATGCAAACGGATTATCTTGAGGATATAATAAGACTGTTAAGTAAAAATCATCTAAGATAACATTTGGGGACTCCTTTAATGGTAAGTGGTATAGACATATTTACCAGTTTCGAATATTTAAATAGGTAGAGATATGGCACGAGAACACTATAAATGGAATTGTTTACAATCGGTCATTCTGGACTTGACTCTTGCATTTCTTACTTCTCACTTCTTAGTTCTTACTTCCTACTTGCCACGCAGTCGCTTAGTATGTTAACCCCTATCTATTATAATTTTTGAGGGTAGACTTGAAAAGTTTTTAAATGTGTGATTTAATGGAATTACTCTTGACACGAAATTCCGAATAGTCCATTTATATTTACTGAGCCAAAAAAAACCAATCTGGTATTGCCCAAATTTTTTCTTTAAGCTTAATAATTCGATTTCCCGGATAAATGATTATCCCTATTCCATCATACTCATTATATTCATTTAGGAATCTTTCAAGATTTTTTCCATCTTTTAATGTGGGATTTTTTTTGAGCTTAACTTCCGTTGCAACAATATTAGAGCCTCTTTTTAAAACAAAATCAACTTCTGCTCCTCCGCCTGTTCTGTAAAAATAGATTTCAGATTCGGGGGAATAAATCTCTTTTAATTTCAAAAGCTCTGAAAAAAACCATGTTTCATACATTGCACCTTCGGAAATACTATTTTCCCCTAATATTGATTTAATAATACCTGTGTCGAGAAAATATATTTTCGGGGATTTTACAAGCCTCTTTTTTGCATTCATGAAAAACGGAGAAAGAGTAGATACCTGAAAGCTGATTTTTAATATATTTAAATATTTTTTCACAGTATTAATAGAAATTCCCGCTTCATTTGCAATATTGCTCAGATTTAAAAGTTGAGCGCTTCTCAGTGCAAGAAGTTTATGAACAAGATTCAAATCCTCAAGACTTGAAAAACCTCCTACATCCACAAGATCCCTCTCTATATATGTTTTTCTGTAATCTCTCAACCATTCGGATTTTTCTCCTTCATCATCTATAAGCCAAACAGGTGGAAGCCCTCCGTATTTTTTGTGAATATCCGTGATATTTTTAATTCCTCTTATTCTATCTGAATTTATTAAATTAAAATTTGATTCTTCTTCATATAATATTCCGTAATTTCCTTCAATCAAACTTTTAAACAGATTTTCATTCCCTACATAATCTTTTGATAATAAAACTTCTCTTAAAGAAAATGGATAGAGATTAAAAAGAGATATTCTTCCTGCAAGTGTTTCTTTTATTTTTTTCATAATAAGTATCTGAGAAGAGCCGGTCAAAATTATTTTTTTATCATTATCAGAATTATCAATTACATATTTTATAGCATCAAAGAGAAACGGGGCTTTTTGAACTTCATCCAAAACAATGAAAGGCTTTTTTATATTTTTTAAAATACTAATTGCACTTTCTGAAAATCTTAATCTTTCATCAGGGTCATCAAATGTAAAATATTCAAAATCCATTCCCAATTTTGGAGGAATGATTTTCTTACATAGTGTTGTTTTACCTGTCTGTCTCGGACCGATTATTGCAATAATTTTTCTGTATTTTAACCTCTTTAATATTCTTTCAATTATAATTCTGTCAATATAGTTCATACTTTTATTTATCATATAAAAAAAAGATTGTCAAGTAATTTTGCACGAAGCCTGCAAATTTACAAGGTATATTTGCATCAGCGAAACAAATAGATGTTGGGGTCAGGTCTTGGCATTTTACAAAATGTCAAGACCTGACCCCTTTAACTCTTCGGTAATTGGTACAGACATATTAACTACTTTTGTAAATTAAAATTGATAGAGATATGGCACGAGAACACTATAAATGGAATTGTTTACAATCGGTCATTCCTGACTTGATCCGGAATCTCATTGAGATGCTGAACCAAGTTCAGCATGACATTTGTTAATTCCCCTCTATAGAGGGGTGTCGCGTAGCGACGGGGTGTTTTTTAAGCCATACCTGCTTTCCATGCCGAATTTCCCTCTACAGAGGGGGCCTGCGGAGCAGGGGGGTGTTCTAAAATAAGTAAGAACTGATAAGTAAGAGCTGGGAAATAAGAACTAAGAGGTTAAAGATGTAATGGATTATATCTTCTCTAATCTGGTGGTAGGTATGTCTATACCTATCTGTTTTTAAAAAGTTAAATGCCCTTGACTAATTATGATATTTTAATATAATAAAGTTTCTGTAAGGGCGATTAGCTCAGGTGGTTAGAGCGTCGGTCTCACATACCGGAGGCCAGAGGTTCGAGTCCTCTATCGCCCATTAAAAT
>WFRF01000034.1 GCA_015486655.1 Caldifarciminota bacterium
AAGGGGCCTTTCCCTACGGAATTTTCAGACAAGCCCTTTGAGAAGGATTTCAGAAAAAAGGCAGGAGAGTTCGGAGCATCCACAGGCAGACCGAGAAAATGCGGATGGTTAGATCTTGTTGCACTTAAATATGCTGTTAAGATGAATCATGTGAATAAACTTATTATTACAAAATTGGATATTCTAACAGGTTTGGAAGAAATATCCGCTTGCACATCTTACGGATCGGGTGATAAAGAGATAGATAATTTTCCCTCCGAAACGTTTGAAGTTGAAAATGTAAAGCCGATTTATACAAAATTTAAGGGTTGGGAAGAGGATATTTCCAAAATAAACAGATATGAAGATTTACCCGACACTGCAAAAAAATATATAGAGTTTATAGAAAATTATATCGGCGTGGATGTATTTATTCTATCTGTGGGAAAGAAACGGGAAGATATCATTTACAGGCATAAATAGTATTGCATTATCTTCAAATAGATAAGCGTTTTTATGCAAAAATTGTACTCCTTTTATCCCTGTAATATCGTATTCGGAAAGTGGAAAAATATTATGCCCGGGATAATCATATATTGAATTTCCTTCAATATAGACTATTTGAGAATCGAGGGAGTAAAGATTTCCTTTTAAGAGAGGAGCGTTTATTCGTTTATATGTAACGCTGTCATCGGAAAATGTCATAAAGTATGATTCGTTATTATCGGAAACAGCGGCTATGGCCACATCGTTTATAGCCAATTCTTTGTAAGCAATATTGGGAAATTGTTTCATTTTTGTTACTTTATTATTGTTCAATACATAAATTCCCTTTTCGGTGGCAAAGAAAAAAAAACGTTCACTTCTGATAATATCGTATGTAGCGACATTGGGTAAGATATTTATATTTTTATCACCCCAAGTTTTAACAACTCCGTTATCCGTAGCATAATAGAGTGTGTCTTTATGAAATAAAAAGCTGTGAATTCGAAAACTGCTGTTTACAATTTTGTAAATTCCCTCGTTTTTTATGTAGTATATGGAATTGTCCCCTGAGAAATAGATCGTATCATTATGAATGGAAACATAGCTTATATTATCGTAAAAATGGGGATAGAAAAAAAGCGTGTCTAACAGGAATGTGATACGATGATTCTTGATTATTGCAATGTCCGAATCAGAGAAGAATGTAATACTGTTTTTCGAAGAAATTACCCCCTTTAAATCCCCCGTTATACCGTTTAAAATGTGTTTTTTTTCTCCTGTGTATTTATCAATGATAAAGAATCCGAAATTGTCCGTTCCCGCAAAAATTTTATGATGGAATCGTACGGCGGATGTATAGTGATATATATTGTTGCCCTTTGCAATATAATAGGGTAGAAGTTCAGGGAAATTTTTAATGTCATCTGTTGTTTTTATTTTTTCCCAGTCGGTAAAGTCTGTGTCTGCAGGGATTAATGCGTTCATATTGAGGAGAAACACTGTACCGGTTACATCTTTCAAATAGATGGAATTCCCTCCGTGGTAATAGTAGAATGTGTGATTAGTCGTACTTATTTTATTAAATAGGTAGAGAAAGCGATTAAATAGATAAATGTTGTTTCTTCCAAACAGTAAATATGTATCCGTTCCTTCTATATTTACGGCATTGTAAATGATATTGTCAAGAGGGAGATACTCCATTGAATCATTTATTGCGGAGTATAATCCCATTGATTGCGGGGAAATTATAAGAACGCTGTTTTCTCCGCTTACAATTTTTAATATATGCCTCTCAAGAGGTAATATGTTTACAGGAGAATTAAATGATAGGAAAAAAGATATTAAACCTAAGAGAAAATGCATTTGAATGCCCCGGGGATGGAATCTATTATTTCCTTCATGGAAACAGAATAACCCTTTGAAATCTCTCCGGCAAGGTCTCCGGCCAATCCGTGTATATAAGCTCCTACTGCGGCACTTGTAAGAGCATCAATGCCGTTGCCCAAAAAAGCAAGAATCATACCGGACAGGATATCTCCGCTTCCGCCTCTTGCCAGTGAATGATTTCCGGTGCTGTTTATGTAAAATTGTTTCCCGTCGGTAATAATGGTACCGTAACCTTTGAGCAATACCGTACATCCGTATTTATCGGAAAGCATTTTTGCATATTTCAGTCTCTTTGAATTTATTTCTTTAGTTGTTTTATCCAGCAACATGGCTGCTTCTCCGGGATGAGGCGTTATGACAATATTTTTTCTTAATTTTTTGCCGTAGTCAGGCAAAACTCTGAGCGCATCGGCATCTATTATCAGGGGGCCCGACCAATTTTCAATGATATTCAGAATAAACTTTTTTGTATTTGTATTTGTCCCGATGCCGGGACCGATGAGTAGTGCATCGTATTTTTTTAAATCCGATAAAAATTCACTGTTATCGTATGCTATTGTTCCGTCGATATTTGATTTTAAAGGTAATTTAATTGCATCGGGTACATTGTTTGAGACAACGGATAGAATTGAATCGGGAATTGCGGTATAAATCAATCCTGCTCCCGCTCTTATTGCCGCTTGGCTTGAGAAGGTTATTGCTCCGCTGTAATTTACGGAACCTCCTATTGCAAGAACTTTACCGAATGTGGATTTGTTTGAATTGTTATCTCTAATAGGAATCATTTTTTCCACAAATGCTTTGTTTAAAAGTGTATGCTTGAAATTAATATTATTATAAATAGAACCGGGTATCCCTATTCTCGCTACTTTGATCTTCCCGCAGAAATGTTTGGCAGGAGTGACATACATGCCTATTTTGGGGATTTCCATTGTAACGGTGAGATCCGCTAAAAATGCGTTTTTGTCGGTCTCTCCCGTATCACCGTCTATTCCCGTTGGCAGATCTATCGCAATTTTGTACGATTTCATTCTGTTTAGTTTTTTGATGATTTTTGAAATGTCGGATCTTAGAGGCAGTTTTATACCCACACCGAGAATTGCATCTATTATAACGGTATATTTGCCCGATATTTTTGAAACAAATTTGATCCCCGTGTTTTTACACACGGAGAAATTGACATAAGTGGGATCATTGCCTTTATCGGGTAATTGTACGGGAAAAATGGAAACATTATGGCCTTCCATGAAAAGATGTCGGGCAACTACATAGCCGTCACCGCCGTTATGCCCCTTTCCGCAAACGATTAAAATATTGCTTTTTTGGGGTATAATTTCATCGATTATTCGTGCCGCATTAGAACCTGCATTTTCCATTAATTGTAAAGGATTTATACCGTTTTTAACAGCTAAATTATCAATATCGTATATTATTTTTTGGTTTGCAAGATTCATTTTTTTATCTCCTCACCGAAATCCTGAATCTTTTTAAGAATAGATTTTAAATCTTCATCATTCCCTTCTTCATGAAACTTTTTGCGGAACTCTCTGAAAAGTTCATTTAGTGCTATTATTTCATTAATTTTTCTCAATATTACTTTATATTCATCTTTATTTTCATGGAAATTCAGTATTTCGACTTTCCCGTTGATTACCATTATTAAATTGTTAAGCGTATGAATATATTGAGAAAAAATCAGTTCTATAAGATCCTTATTCATTATCACCTCCGATTATATGGGTCACTAAATTGGAGAATTGAAATTTTCGATTTTATAATACCATTATAAAAAATCGGGCGAATAAATCGTGAAACACCGTTAATATATTCTTCAAATTCGATTTTGTTTCCCTTTGCTCTGCCTATTGCCACAAGACGATTGTCTATAAATAGCCCGTAGACGCCCGAGTCTAAAATTCGGGAGAACTCCAATGTGATATTGTTGTTTAATGTACTGATATGTAAAATTTTAAAATTCCGGGCAATTTTTTTATAGTAAAGTGTATTGTTATTGCTAAGATTAAGTCGTTTATATCCCGCAGTCTTGCCATATTTCAGAGGATATATATTGATTTCTCCTGCTCCGCTTATTATACCGAAAATATCTCTGCTGATATACCCTTGAAGTCTGATGAAAACCGAATCGGATTTATGGTAAAGCATCGGATGAAATGCTTTTAGGCGTCGGTATAATATTTTTGAATCATTTTGTGAGAGCCCCAGAACCACTATTTTGGTTTGGAAACGAGGAGGAAGAACGGGAAGCATTCGTAGAAGAATAAAAGCTAAATTGTCATTTGCTCCCATGATTTTGAGTGAATTAAAATGAGTGTCAATCAAAGAAACTTCACCAATAGCATCTTTTGATCGGATTATTATGGGATTTGGTTTGAATTTTATCGAATTTTTGTATTCTATATTTGTATCGGGAAGTATCATCAAAAGATAACGAGGAAGATCGAAATTGTTGTAATTGGCATATAAACTCCATCTGTTACCGATTTTTTTGTAAATTGCTCCGTTAAATTTAACTATATTAACGGAATCTTCTCCGATAACTCCGAATTCCCAGTAATTATCATCATTTATATAATTTAAGTGAAGATTGCCCTTTAAAAATTTATTCTTAATATTGAAACTATATGCTCCGTATTCGATTTTAAGTTGTTTAAGAGAAACGGAACCTTGAGTCGGATTATTAGAAACTTTTTGTTTTGGAGAGCAGGAGACAAGGATAAACAGGAAAATAAATATAAAGCTAAAACTCAAACTGTAACGGAAGTAATTCGCTGATATTCTTTTTTTCATAGTATTCACCATCTCCTGTAAACATTATTATATCGGGATTATCCGGAAATTCGGCAATTACCTGGCGACATGCCCCGCACGGAGGGGTAGGTTTTGATGATATTGACAGGATATAAACCCGAGAGAATTTTTTATATCCCGCAGTAACTGCGTTAAATACAGCGACACGTTCGGCACACATGGTTAGAGGATAGGACATGTTTTCAACATTTACGCCATAAAAAAGTTTTCCATCTTCCGTTTCAACGGCAGCCGCCACATGAAATTTCGAATAGGGGGCGTAGCTGTTAACAAGCAGCTTTTTCAGGTTGTTATAAATCTCTTTGAATTCAATATTTTTATACAAATCACTCATGTTAACCTCTCATAAATGTTAGCAGAAATTGCATGTGAGATATTACCAAAACCATATCATAAATCAGTATATTATTTTTATAATTAAAATGCAAGTCTAATTAATCATATGGAGCAATACGAGGGTTATTTTAAAAAAGTTGTCCCTATGGGATACTATGTAATTTTCTCGCTTCAATGAGGATTTTTGTGGGTTTTCCGAAAAATCTGTCAATGACTATCCAAATATTGAGGGGGAAAATACGCAAATATTTATTGAGTCCGAGAATGGATGTAAATTTACTGTTAAACAGGCGATAACTGACAATACGAAATCCTGATTTCTGTAATATATTTTTTAATGATTTTAGATCAAAGCTATGCAAGTGTCCGTTTACGGATGTTAGTTTATAACAATGCATACATGTTGTATATTTGATTTTTTCCTTGTATGGAACAGTTATGATTAACACGCCCTCATCCTTTAGTATTCTGAATGCTTCCGACAGAGCTTTATCGGGAAACTCAAGATGTTCAAGAACTTCAGAAGCAATTACCACATCAAAACTCTTATCTCTGGCGGGAATTTTATAAAAGGAACCTTTTCTGAAAGTAAAATTCGGTTTACCTATGTATTTTTCTGCAAGTTTAATTTGGTTTTTCGATACATCAACGGCAAAAACATTTTTTGTAAATCGGGAAGCAATTTTCGGAAGCCACCCGGGTCCCGTGCCTATATCCATTAGGGATTTGTGGGGATTTAACCTCGCATACTTCAAAATTAATTTAATTCTTCTCCGTTCTTCTTCGTATTGTGAAGGAGATAAGGATTCGAAATAGTTGTAATTCAGGTTATCGTGAAGGTAATATTTCTCCAAGTCCATATAAAAATATATCACATTGATAATTATCGTCAATGAGAAACGTTGAGGTAAGAAAAATTTCATAATGATTAATTTATGTTGAAATTTTGAGTCAAATAAAATATACTCTTTAGTATGAAAACTCAGAATAGGGCGTATATTTTTGCACTTGTAAGTGTTTTACTGTGGGCAACTGTTGCCTCGGCATTTAAAATTGCGTTGAAGTATGTCAATTATATGCAATTGCTTCTGTATGCATCGTTCACCGCAACGGTTGTAACTTTTCTTATTCTGATTTTTCAAAGAAAGATCAATATATTGAAAACATTTGGCTTTAAAGATTATTCATATTCCGTATTTATGGGGATTATAAACCCCTTTTTATACTATCTTGTTCTTTTTAAGTCATATTCTCTGCTGCCGGCGCAGGAAGCAATGAGTTTAAATTACTCCTGGCCCGTAATGCTGGTAATTTTTTCGGCTGTGTTTCTCAAACAGAATATCAATGCAAAGAAAATATTTGCAATTGTTGTGAGTTTTATCGGGGTGATCATAATTGCGACCAAGGGTAGTTTTATGACGCTTAAATTCGATAATCCTCTCGGAGATATTCTTGCAATCTCAAGTTCCGTAATATGGGCATCTTTTTGGATTCTTAACCTGAAAGACAAAAGAGATGAGGTTGTAAAACTTTTTCTTTCGTTTTTATTCGGTTTTATCTTCATTCTTGTTCTGAATATTGCCACCGGAAATGTTATATTGCTGACGGGCAAAGCACTTGTTGCCAATATATATGTTGGTCTGTTTGAAATGGGGATAACATTTGTCCTGTGGCTGTATGCCCTTAAACTATCCGAAACGACTGTTCAGATAAGCAATATGATTTACTTTACTCCGTTTTTGTCGTTGTTGTTTATAGCATTAATCGTAGGGGAGCATATAAGTTTTGCAACAATTACGGGTATTACCCTGATTGTGGGGGGAATCATTCTTCAAAAATACTGGAAGTAGTGTATATAACAACTTTTGTGGAAAATGTAAACGGGATTATTGTATATTCAGTGATTTTTTAACTTATTATATTGACATAGGCGTATTATTTTTATATAATCAGTTTCTAAAATTGGGGCGTCGGCAAGCGGCAAGCCACGGGTTTTTGGAGCCCGCATTCGTAGGTTCGAATCCTACCGCCCCAGTAATAATTATATTTTTTATAAAGGAAAGGATATGTATAAAAAATTAAAAATTTTTGCAGGTAATTCGAACCTTCCGCTTGCGAGGGAAATAGCGGAACATATGGAAAGACCTTTAGGGTCGGCGATTGTGACACGATTCTCAGACGGAGAGATATGGGTAAAACTCAATGAAAATGTCAGAGGAGCGGATGTATTTATAATTCAACCGACTTTTCCTCCGTCAGACAATCTGATGGAATTGTTAATTTTAATTGATGCCGTAAAAAGAGCATCGGCTAAGAGAATAACGGCTGTTATTCCATATTACGGATATGCTCGCCAGGACAAAAAGGATGAACCTCGTGTCCCGATTTCAGCAAAGTTGATTGCAAATTTATTGACTACGGCTGGTGCCAGCAGGATTTTAACAGTGGATTTACATTCGGAGACAATTCAGGGATTCTTTGATATCCCCGTTGATCATCTATATGCGGAACCGGTACTGGTTGAGTACATAAAGAAAAAGAATATGAAGAATATAATAGTGGTTTCTCCCGATGC
>WFRF01000035.1 GCA_015486655.1 Caldifarciminota bacterium
AAGAAGCTGTGAAAAATGCCGATGTTATTTATACGGATGTTTGGGTTTCTATGGGAGAAGAAAACAAACCCGGCATACAGGAAAGAATAGATTCATTAAGACCCTTCCAGGTCAGTGCCGAACTTATGAAAGCAACAGGAAAAGAGGAGACTATTTTCATGCACTGCCTTCCCGCTCATCACACAAACGGCATTCATGACATGGAAGTGTTGGAAGAGGTTTTTGAAAGCAAAGCTTCAAAAGTATTTGACGAAGCGGAAAACAGACTGCATACGATAAAAGCAATAATGATTGCATCTATTGTGGGATAGGATTTAAACAAAATAGGTATTTAGGCGGGGCTTTTGCCCCGCTTATTTATCTTCGCTTAAAAAATTTCACCTGTTTTACACTTGAATTTTTTTCCAAATAATATATACTCCCGCTATGTTTGTAATAAGCGTAAAATCAGGATTTGCAGGAGCTCATTTTCTCCGTGGTTACAAAGGTAAGTGCGCCCATATGCATGGCCACAATTGGAAAATTATCGTTGAAATAAGCGGGAATTCTCTAAATGAACTCGGTATGCTTATGGATTTTAAAGATTTGAAAAAAATCATTGAATCAATATCCGATACACTCGACCATAAGATGCTGAATGATTTACCTTATTTTAGTAAAAAAAACCCCACTGCAGAAAACATAGCTCTGTTCTATGCGGAGAATATAAAAAAACAAAACCCGAACATTGTGATCGAGAAAATAACCGTATATGAGACGGACAACTATGCGGCAACATACATTCCTGATTAATGAAATATTTACATCCATTGAAGGTGAAACCTCTTTTGCCGGATTTCCCGCCCTTTTTATCCGTTTTACCGGTTGCAATCTCAGATGTTCCTATTGCGATACGAAATACGCCTATTTTGAAGGTACCGAATATACACTAAAAGCATTAAAACGTATTGTTGTTTCATCACCCGTTAAAAATGTCGTTATAACCGGCGGAGAACCACTGATTCAGGAGGGAACGGAAGATTTTATAGGTGAAATTTCCGGTATTGGTAAAAACATTATCGTTGAAACAAACGGGTCCAAAAATATTAAAAACATCCTTTTCCCCGATATTTATGTCATGTTGGATATAAAAACCCCTTCAAGCGGGATGTCTGAATATAATTTGCATAAAAATATACCTGTTCTTCGTGAGCAGGATGAAGTAAAATTCACCATTGCTGACAAAAATGACTTTAATTGGGCATTGGACTTTATAAAATCCCACAATTTAAAATCAAAAATAAATTGTTCTCCTGTATTTGGTGAACTACCATACGATAAAATAGTAAAATGGATCATGGATTCGGGGGAAAATATACGATTAAATCTTCAATTACACAAAATTGTGTGGCCGCACAAGGAGAGAGGTGTATGAAAGATATTCAGAGCCAGAGAGATCCAAGAGAAATTCCAATCAACAAAGTAGGAGTAAAAGGGGTTAAGTATCCTATAAATCTCCTTGACAGAAGTAATAAAGTCCAGCAGACCATAGGGGAGATTGACCTGTTCGTGAACCTTCCCCACAATTTCAGGGGGACACACATGAGCAGATTCATGGAAATTATCCAAAAATATTGTAAATCTTCCATTCACATAGATTCTATCCCCGCCATACTCGGGGATGTGCGCAACTATCTTGAGGCGGATTCCGCACACATTAAGATGACCTTCCCCTATTTTATACTCAAACACGCCCCTGTCTCCAAAATCCCCTCAATGATGCCTTATTCCGTTACATTTGAAGGGGTGGGAACAGAAAAATCCACGGATATCGTCATGTCCGTAGCGGTTCCCGTTACAACACTATGCCCCTGCTCAAAGGAAATAAGCGATTACGGGGCTCATAATCAGCGTTCTTTTCTTACATTGTCCGTCAGATCAAATTCCTTTATCTGGATCGAAGAACTCGTTGAGCTCGGAGAGGCATGTGCCAGCGCCCCTATTTATCCCCTTTTAAAGAGGGAAGATGAAAAATATGTAACAGAAAAAGCTTATGACAATCCGGTATTTGCGGAGGATATTGTTCGTGAAGCTGTTATGCGATTAAAGAATGATAAAAGAATAACCTGGTTTAAGGTCGAAGCAACAAACCTTGAAAGCATTCACACACATAATGCATACGCATGTGTGGAGATGGAGAACCATGAACGGTAAAATCATAGGCATAACATCTAC
>WFRF01000036.1 GCA_015486655.1 Caldifarciminota bacterium
ATATCAAATTTTCCATCCCTTAATTTCTTTATTATTTTTTCAACAGGAAAATTATAAATATTTATAATTTTCGCCATTTCGGGATAAGACTCAATAAGCTGCTTCACCGCTATATCGCTAATTTCTATACCACTTAGGTTTTTGAAATCATTCCGGAACAAGTAATTAAGATTTCTTCCTACATTACATCCTATTTCCAGAATCCTTGAATCTGGTTTAGCGTATTTCTTGATTAGGTTTACAAGAAATTTACTTCGAGCTTCTCCCATTAGATAATTTTGAGGAAGATTGGCACCATCCCAGGGGGATTTCCAATATTGATGAAGTTTATTACGATTTTTAGGGTAATAAGCTATTTTCCTGTAAAGTCGGGAGGTTATAAAATCTCTATATATTGAATTCAATATTGACTTGATAGAATACGGAACTAAATTAGTCAATTTCATTTTGTTTTCTCTATCTTATATGATTTGCTTTATAGGGCATTGAAAGGGGTTTCGCCCAACTCCTCTATATACGCATTATAGTATATATTTTTTACGGTTTTTGAAAAAAACAGGATATTTCATATATATCCATTTAATCGAAATTAATTCTGTTTCCCTGGCACAGTATTCAGCGTATTTAAAACCTTTCCTCGTAACCCCAGTATATTTTGCGGATTTCTCACTAAATGACATTATCTCTTCAACCCCTGCTATCATAGAAATAGCTCCTTTTAATCTTTAAGAGAACATTGTTGTGCATTATTCAATTGCTCCATAGAAATAGCATATATCAAATAAAAATAAAAAGTCAAGCTATTTTTACAATTTAAACACACCATTTTCCCACTACAAAACAGAGGCAACAAAATAATTTATACTATTATACTCTTAACGGAGTATGTCAGTATAAAAAGTGTTTTCTATAAAGCCATCAAAATGGCATATCAGGAGATTACCCTCAGCGTTTTAATACGTTTCCTGATATCTCTTTAAAACATCAAGAACATAATCTATATCGTAAGGGGTATGATCCGCCGAAATTTGGAAACGAATCTCCTCATCTCCCTTAGGCACTACGGGGTAGTTTAGCCCCGTTGCCAACACACCGTTTTCCGTTAAAAAGCGAACGATTTGAGAGGTTTTTTTTGTATCTCTTACCATCAGGGGAACCACCGGATGTTCTCCCTTGATTGTTTCCAGCCCCAGATTGATTAAGCCGGACTCAAAACGCTTTGTCATTTCCTTTAAATGATTAAGTATACCCATTCCCTCGTCACTGTCGAGAATTTCTATTGCTTTAAGGGCTGCACTTGCCTCGGATGGTGTGATGGGGTTGGAATATATATACATTGGGGCGGTTTCTCTCAGGTACTGAATGATTGCTTTCTCGGAAACCACATAACCTCCGTTTATTCCGAATGCCTTCCCCAATGTGCCGATAAGTATATCTACCTTTGCTCCCGTGTATTCTTCCGTCCCACGTCCGGTCTTTCCAAATGCTCCAACGCCGTGAGAATCGTCAACAACGGAAATTATTCCCTCTTCGAAATTATCGTTGTACCTGTTGCAAATTTCCACGATCTTATCGAGAGGAGCGTTATCTCCCCTCATGCTGAATATACCGTCGGTCACAACAATTGCACGATTGCCTTTACCGATGTTATCTTTAATCTGTTTTTCCAAATCTTCCATGTTATTATGTTTGTATATTGCCTTTGCTGCCGGTCGGGCAAGTCTGACGGCATTTATAATACAATTATGGTTCAACTCGTCGCTTATGACGACGGTTTCCTTTGTTATGAGGGGGACAAGCACTCCCATGCTTGTTACGTATGCGGAGCTGAGGATCATTGCCGCTTCACGAGAGTGAAATTCGGCTAACTTGCGCTCAAGGTCTATATGGGGTTTGTATGTCCCGCTAATAAAACGAACGGCTCCCGGACCGGCACCGTACTTCTGAGCCGCTTTTTCCTCCGCTTCTATGATTTCTTTTCTGAGGGACATACCGAGGTAGGAATTTGCATTCATTTTAATAAACTCCTTTTCACCCATCCCCTCGATCTTATATCTTGGTCCTCTGTCTTTCTTGGCCGGAATAACATCGGTGATAACCATTTCATTCCCTTTCATTGTTCCCTTTTCTTCAAGCCCCTTTAAGTATTCGTTGAAAATTTTAACCAATTTATCAGTAGCCATAGCGCACTCCTTTTAAATATTAATGTTCAGTTTTTTTGATAATTTTTCAATCATATCATCGGTCATCGAATCCAAATCATAGTTCGGTTTCCATCCCCATTCCTCTCTGGCGGAACTGTCATCCATGTAATTGGGCCATGAATCGGCTATATCCTGCCTTACCGGATCCACATCATAGTCCATTGTGAATTCCGGAATAACTTTTTTAATGGCAGCTTCAATATCTTCGGGTGCGAAATTCATTGCCGTGACATTAAATGCATTACGGTGAATCAGTTTATTGGGGTCGGCTTCCATTACATCAATTGCCGCTTTAATCCCGTCGGGCATATACATCATGTCAAGGTGCGTGCCCTTCTTCAGATAACAGGTGTACTTTTTGTTTTTCAGTGCTTCATAATATATCTCAACGGCGTAATCGGTTGTTCCGCCACCGGGAGGGGCAACATAAGATATAAGTCCCGGATATCTGACGCCGCGGGTATCAACGCCGAAGCGTTTGTGGTAATAGTCGCAAAGAAGCTCACCGGATACCTTTGTTACTCCGTACATGGTAGTGGGTCTTTGTATTGTATCTTGAGGGGTGCCGTCTTTTGGTGTTGTGGGACCGAACGCCCCGATTGAACTTGGAGTAAAAACGGAGCACTTCAGCTCTCTGGCAACTTCGAGAACATTGTAAAGCCCGTTTATGTTAATATTCCAGGCTAGCTGGGGATTCTTTTCGGCGTTTGCCGAGAGTATTGCGGCAAGGTGATATATGGTGTCAACCCTGTACTTTTTAACGAGGTCCGCAATTGCGTTGGCATCCGTGCAATCAAGCAGTTCAAAGGGTCCCGATTCCATTGCTTTGGAACCCTCTACTCGCCTGATATCCGTAACTACTACGTTATCGTTCCCATATCGCTTTCTTAGCTCAAGAGCAAGCTCGGAACCGATTTGTCCGAGAGAACCTGTAATTAAAATTCTATTCATAAAAACTCCTGGTAACGTTTGATTATATTATAGTAAATTATATCACATAAATGTTATTTTAATCAAACAAATATATATGTCAAGGTATTTTTAAATGATTAATTATATTGAAACACTTGTGTATATATGCTATATTTAACCGTATGGATATGAAAAAATCGAGCAAAAAGGCTTTAAATTCCATAATCTTTGCCATCCCTATAATAACGGGTGTAATAATACTGATTGGCTTGTTTAACGCTCTTTTTCCAAAGAGATATCTTATGCTTGTTTTTAAGCACAACAACTTTACGGATCCTATTATAGGAGCCCTCATGGGAAGCCTTTTTGCCGGAAATCCCATAAACAGTTACATAATAGGAGGGGAACTGTTGAAGCAGGGGGTAGGCCTTGTTGCCGTTACGGCATTTCTCGTTTCGTGGATTACCGTCGGGTTTGTATCACTCCCCGGAGAAATAATGTTTCTCGGTAAAAAGTTTGCCATATTAAGAAATGTTCTTGCATTTTTATTTTCCATAATAATAGCAGTAGTTGTGGTATACCTGGTGAATCTGTTATGAAAGAAGAGAAAAATATAAGGGGCAAAAAAGCAAAGAAGAAAAAGAAATATTACAATTACATATTTTTGGCCGGATGTATAATCGGTTATTTAACCGCCATTCTTTTGGTGCCGGGAAAGACACATTTAATAAATAGCAGCATAATAAAATTATTTATAAAGATTTTTCCCGTATTGATACTGATTTTCGTTTTTATGTTTATAAT
>WFRF01000037.1 GCA_015486655.1 Caldifarciminota bacterium
AAAATGATTCCGAAACTTTCATTGCCCGTTGCAGGGGAACAAAACACATCGCACGATGCATAGTATCTCGGCAGTTCCTCTCCCGGCACAAACCCCGCAAGATGAATGTCTTCTCCATACCTTGCAGGAATGTACTTTTTGTAAAATCCCTTGTAAAATCCCCCGCCGACTATAATAAGCCTCGAATCGGGAATCTCTTTTTTTATCAATGGAAAGGCTTTTAACAGGTATTTTAATCCTTTTCTCGGCTCAAATCTGCCGACAAATAAGATATTCTTTCTCCCGTCCTTTAAATGCGGTAAAGGTTTTACTTTCGGAGAAAATCTATCTGTGTCTATCCCGTTGGGGATTATTGTAAAATCATCTCTTTTTATGTATAATTTTGCCGATCTTTCCGCTACTTTTGATACGGCTATCATACCGTGAGGAAGCATAAGGTAATCATTGATCATCTGTGACAGCAGGGCATACAAATGATTTTTTTCATGAGCGGCATGATAGGTTACCACACGAAGACGAGGGGCCATTTTTAAGGAAGACATCGGAAAGAATGGGGTAATGGGACCATGAAGATGCACAACATCAAAATTATACTCGTTCATTATCTTTTTTATATCTCTATAAGGATGTTTCATAAAAGTAAATCGGGTAAACGATTTGTTTACCGGAAACAGTATCGCTTTACCTACTCTTATTGTAGGTACATCATCGGGAGTATTATCTTTACCCCTTCTGTTGGCCCCGCCGGTCAATATTAAAACTTCATGGCCTTTTTTTTGCATCTCTATTGCAAGATGATGCACATGTTCCGTAATTCCCCCTAAATGCGGATAATAATTTTCAGTAACATAAAGTATTTTCATTTATTTAACCATGGGGGTTGAAATACTAACCATTGGTCAGGATACTCTCTTATTATCAATTCCAGTTCTTTCACAAATCTTTCCATTATTATTCTTATAGCATTTTTTTCATCTTTTGAAAAGAGGTCATCAAACTTTATCTCTTTTTCCGCAACAAAATACTGTCTTCTCTTTCTCGGATTCCTCAACACCAAAGCAAATACAAGCGGTTTCCTTAACTTATATGCGAGGTAATGAGGTCCCTTGGGAAAAGAAGCATTTGTATTAAAAAATTTTATTCTTTCACCGTTATTGAGAATGTCCCTGTCTCCCAAAAGCACAATCATCGAACCGTCTTTCAGTGCCCTGTACAGGTTGAACATGGTCATTTTATCCTCTAATCTCAAAACCTTCATTCCAAACGCTCCCCTGCATTTTGAGAAAAACTTATATATTTCTTCTCCGGGACCGGCGGACTCGGCAACGGTAACGGTTTCTACCCCCTCAAACGCTGATATATATGAACTTGCAAAATCAAAATTCCCCAAATGAGCCGAAATTAAAACAACCCCCTTCTGCTTAAAATAAAGATCAATCACTTTAGGTTCTTTTATTACGTGACATATTTTAAAGATGTCACCCTTTGATAAATAGGGGACTCTGAAAAAATCGATATAGTTCCATATTATGTGCTGAAATTCTCTCCTTGCAAGCATCTTTCTGTTTTTTTCGGGGGCTATAACGGAATAATTTTTATAAAGTATTTTTGTTCTTTTTGTTAAAATAGAGGGCAAAAACAAGCCTACAAATCCTCCTATGAGATAGAGAACATTTCTCGGTATGTATGAAAGAATTTTTCCTATGAGATACAGTTTCCTTGCATTCATCTACAAAATCTCTCCGAAATCCACCTTTAATCTCTGTTCCTTCTCATCTTCAACAATCAGTTCTCCGTCAGTGTCTACCTCTAAAACCCTCAATTTCCTGAAATAGACACCTATAAGAAATTCTGTTATCCTTCCCTTTTTATATAAGCAATCATTGACCAATTTCAAGTATTTCTTAAATTGCCCATTAAGCAACTCATTGTAATATATGTTGATTCTTCCCAAAAGATTTGTGATTATTTCTTCTTTGTCAATTTTCTTTCCGATTATATCAATCAAACTTGCCGACTTATCTCTGACTTCCTTGGGAAGTTCACTTATGCTGTTATTAATATTTATACCGATACCGAGAACAAGTCTGTTATCATCCCCCTGTGTTTTGCTTTGCAACAAAATTCCGCAAATCTTCTTATCTTCGTAGTACAGATCATTGGGCCATTTTACATAATACCTATCTTCCGTATAACGACTTAACACATCTTTTACTGCAAGAGCGCTCAGAATGGCTAATTTATAAAATGTGGAATAATCTTTGACCTTATTAAAAAGAATTGACATATAGATTCCACCCTTTTTCGAGTACCATATTCGATTTTTTCTCCCCTTACCCGCACTCTGTTCTTCCGCAATTATAACCGTTCCGGAGGGAGAATCGCTATATTCCTCGCTGAGAGCAAGTTTGTTTGTTGAATCTATCTCCTTTAATCTTATGATTTTGCTGCCTACTATCTTTTTCATGCCATAATAGATAGAAAGATACCTGCTGCAATCGCTGTTCCGATAACTCCGGCAACGTTAGGTCCCATTGCATGCATTAACAGGTGGTTATCCGGGTCTTCCCGCTTTCCGACATTTTCAACTACCCTTGCCGAATCCGGAACGGCGGAAACACCGGCAGCACCGATTAGCGGATTTATCTTCTCCTTCAAAAACAGATTCATTATCTTTGCAAAAAGTACACCCGAAGCCGTGGCAACACCAAAGGCAATAACACCTAAAACAAATATTTTCATCGATTGAAATGTGAGAAATACGTCTCCCTGCGTACTTGCCCCTACACATACCCCTATCAATATTGTAAAAATATTTATCAATGAATTGCCTGCCGTTTTAGCCAATCTGTCTGTAACACCGCTCTCTTTAAATATGTTACCGAGAAACAACATTCCCAAAAGAGGTAATGCCGC
>WFRF01000038.1 GCA_015486655.1 Caldifarciminota bacterium
TGAATCAGCTTGGAATGGCGGCTTTTCCCACTTTAATGGTTTTGCCTGTTTTTTATGCCCATGAATAAATATAATAGGTAAATCTGCAGAATATAGACTTAGACTTATGAATGTAATCATTATTACAAATAGTATCTTTCTCATCTCTTTCTTCCTATATTAAAATTAAATCCTGCATATAATCCCGTATACCAAATCACTAACTTCTTATCTGATTCATGATATGGTGATGTATTATTAATTTCATATGCCCCTCCTATTCTTATCATAAAATATGGATCAAATCTAAATTTCCTTTTATTCTTTCTTGTATTACAAAATCTAATATGCCATCCTCCACCTATAAAATCTCTTCTTACATTAGGGACAATAATATGTTCTCCTGAAATAGTATGGTATTCAGTTCTATTCCCTTGGAAATAATTAAGTTCCAACCCTGGTATAACATTTTTTGATGTTGAATATGCTATATACGTATATATATATTTTATTGTTAAATCTGGACCTGACATATATGCCCAACCATATCCTAAACCCACATCAATCATCCTATTCTCTACTGGTATTCTTACACCTGCTTCTATTGAATTAAGCCAATAGAATTTCCCTAAAATATCACCTACTACATCAACACCACCATGTGGGTAAGAATTCAGATCTTCTCCCCTCAAGCATAATCCAATATTATAACCAAATGTATAGTTCATATTTTTATACCATGGTAACTTTACTTCTTGCTTTTCCGTTACCTGATTTGATAAATTTACCACCGTAGTGTCACTCGCCTCCGTTATAACGGGAATATAGCTCATCAATACAAGTAATGCGATTATAAAAATATTTCTTATCATAAATTTCTCATATTTAATATAAAATTTTGGTTTAAAATAAAAGATAACATAAAACCTCCTTCTATATTATAATATCATATTACATATTTGCAATATATAATATGAGGTAGATAGTAGATAGGTATAGACATATTAAGCGGCTTCGTCGCAAAAAGCGATTTCATCGCAAGTAAGAAGTTATCGGATAACATTATTAAAAACCCCTCAGTCCGGTAAAACCGGACAGCTCCCCTTAAAGTGGAGCAGCTTTTATAAAGGAAACACGTATGGCATTTAGAACACCCCCCTGCTCCGCAGTCCCCCTCTGTAGAGGGGAATTTGGCATAGTAAGCCAGTATGAGTATGGCTTTAAGAACACTCCGTCCTGACATTCGTCAGTCCACCCCTCTTGCCGAGGGGAATTTATAGGTGTCACCCGATAGATAAGTAAGAAGTAAGAAGTAAGAAGTAAGAAGTAGGAAGTAGGGGCTCATTGAGTTGCCAGAGCAAGCGTGGTAAATATGTGACTATACCAGTTCCATTTTATAGGAAATTGTCTAGACAGGATACTTGACAAATTCGAATTTACAATATAGAATGCCAAGAATTTTATTTGACGGAGGGTTTGATGAAACTTATCTATTTTAAAAATGATCAATGCAACGTATGCAAAGCAGTGCTTGAAAAAACCAAACTACTTTCCAGTAAAAACAATTTGGAGCTGGAAGTCGTTGATATAGTTGAACACCCCGAAATTGCAGGACAAATGCTTGTATTCACAGTCCCCACAATTATTCTGCAGCATGAAAACAGTGAGATAAAACGCTTTGCAAGAAATTTCAGTTTCTATGATGTGGAAAACACGGTAAATAAATTCAAAGAAATTTTAACATAGAAACATTCCCTATTCTTTTAAGTATTTCTTTGCGAATTCAAAAATAAAGTCTTTATTCTCATTGTATCTGATCAAAATTTCATTTTTTACCTCTTTCTCCAAGTCACTGTTGAATCCTCTGTCGGGGTGCATGGCAAGAACTCTATTATTTAAACGACGCTTAAATTCGGTAAATGAGATTTTTTTGTCAAAGACCGCATTTATAAAATCTTCAGACAGATAAAAGCCGTTCAAAAGAATGAAGAATTTCCCCGCCTCATCTTCCTCTTCCCCCGCATCTTCCTCATAATCATCCTCTTCATAATCGTCATTGTTATCATCATATTCTTCGTCAGATTCATCCTCACCTTCGAACTCGAACCCGGTCCAATTTATATCACCGTAATTTGCTATGAAATATGCAATTTCTTCTTTTGATAAACCTTTCGCTTTTTTCCGTAAGTCGGCGACTCTCTCTCTGCCACTTGCGTTCTTATCGTAGTATTGCAATAAAAGAATAACATCATCCTTGATCATTTCGTTCAAAAGGTATTCTTTTGTAAAATGCATTAGTTGCTCTTCGGACATATCGAATATATCCTCTACTATTTCCAAATCATCATAGTTCATTATAAAATATATTATTTCCTCTTTGGATAAACTCTCAGCTTGTTTTCTAAGCTCTCCGACCCTTTCCCTGCTATTTGCATTCTTATTATAATACTGCAGCAATTCAATTACATTATCCTTTACAAGATGTTTTAATATAGCTTCCTTTGGCATCTTATTCAATTCTTCTTCTGTCATGTCGAAAACACCACCTTCATTCTGAAAAACGAACTGAACATAAATCTCTCTGCTCTCTTTCCTTCCCCTTTTTGAATTTCCGCTGTTTTTTTTGTTTTTACTCATCTTACCTCCTTAAATAACAATAAAAAATTAAATTATCTACTCTTCTCTGTTTTAGTTAAGTAGTACTCGGCGTAATCAAATATAAAATATTCGTTTTCACGGTATCTTCTCATTGCTATATCCTTTATCTCTTTCTCCTCTATACAGTTCACTCCTTTATCCGGGTTCATTGATTTCATGTGTTCATTAACGGTGTTTTTAAATTCATCAAAGGAAATATTCTTTGCTTCGAAATTTTTTACAAATTCCTCCGAAAAAAATAGAGCCTCCAGCAAAAGAACAAATGCACCATGATCACTGGGATCATATCCCAAATAGATCCTGCCGTTTATTATTTCTTCTTTCTTCTCTTCAAATTCATAATCTGCAAGAAAATCCTCAATATCCTCAATTTCTACCGAATTCACTACTCTTTCCCTCAATGTACTTATCTTATCCCCCCTCTTATGGTAAACACCGGCATAAGCAAGTAGCTGCTTCAATCCTTCCCTGTTAATATCTTTAATTAATTCCATTTTATTGTTTTTGATATTCTCATCTACAAATGTCTTATGATAACGCATGGTGAATTCAATTATATCCTTTTTCGGCAGATTCTCAGCCATCTCTCGTAAAATTGCATTCCTCTCTCTCTCATCTCCATTCATAATAAATAAATCCAATAGGTCAATTAATTGCTCCTTTTCATATTGTTTCAAAATCTGCTTCTTCTTCATTTTCGATAATTCGCCTTTTGTATAGTCAAAAACTTCGGGAAGATACTCCTCAAATAAGGATTCGCCGTTACCTTCAAAGTCCTCAAATTCATTAAAAATCATAAAATATCTTTCGTCATCTTGTTCTTTTTTGTCTTCATCTTCTTTAAAGTAAAACTCGTTCACATTAACCTCCTTTAAAAATAATAACAACAATTAAACAGTTTTTTCCCAATATTTTTCAAATTTCTATTTATATCAATCTATCAGTAAATATTATACAATTGGAAAAGATGAGAGTCAAGAATTATTTTATCAAAAATCAACGGATATCAAATAATATCGTTGATATATGGGACATTTTTCATAAAAATTTAAAAATTTTAATAATTTTTTTTCTTCAATAAACATATCCGTTTAAGCATTTTGAATCTCGGAGTGGAATGGATACATATTAATTAAAGAGGGGAGATAAAACTCCCCTCTTTAACTTTAAAGGATAAAATCCTTGGCGGATTTAATTTCCTACGGCCATTATCTTGTTAATATACATTCTATACATATTTTTTCTGAGGATATTAAACTTGATTTTTGGAGAATATTGTGATATATTATTTTTATGAAATGTGCAAATCATCCTGATAGAGAAGCTGTTGCATTCTGTTCTGAATGTGGAAAACCATTATGCGAAGAGTGCATAGCATATAGGGATGAAAAAGGACATCCATATTGTGCTCAATGTGCCATTATGCTAAATGCTAAAACTTATGAAAAGACAAAACCAGCCGGAAATACTAAAAAAACAAACAAAGGAAAACATATCGGTTTCTGGAGTTTTGTTGTAGTAGGTATAATTCTTATTATAGTTGAAGGATTTTTTTATCTTAAAAATAGGACTTCGACAAAAATAATATCTAATAATATTCAAGTTCAGGACTCTACGGAAATAAAGAATGTCAGACTCTTTTTCCTTGGAGAGGCAATTGTTAATTACCATGCCCGTTTTAAAAAATATCCCGTTTCCCTTGAAGATATAAGAGGTAATGTTATTGATTCTTCGCTATTTGATAAATTAGTTGATTCCTCGGTTTCATACTCCAAAAATCAAAAATACGGGTTTATACTAAAAATAACAGGAGACTCCACCTCTATAGGAAATATTGTATTTGTTAATTCCGGTCCTATTCCATTATCTCTCATTGAGAATCATTAAATATAAAAATATCGCCATACGTTCTTATTAGAATGTTTCGGATTCTTAAGTAGATTTTATCAGGTTCCAATGGTTTAGGAATATAGTCATCAGCTCCATCTTTTAAAACCTCTATTTCGGTTCTATTGCTATCTTGAGAAGTTAGCATAACGAATGGAATCTTTTTCATATTCTCTTTCATCTTTAGTGTTTTTAGAAATGCTTCTCCGTTCACATCAGGCATTTGATAATCCGATAAAATCACATCTGGACGAATTCCTTTCTCTATCATACTTAACGCATCTTTTCCACTGAATGCACTGTGAACTTGAAACCCCTTACTCTCAAAAAGAGCTTTAAGCATGACAACAATTGTTTTACTGTCATCCACTATCATTATGCAAGGAACCCTCATTTCGTTTTTCTTATTCGATAATTCCTCGGAAATTGCTGTTGCCTCATTTAGTTTTTTATTTTCATCTATTGTTGATTCATCTTTAGATAAGGATTTCAATATATTGAAATCCACCGTTTTGTTCGCTTCTTCGAATGTCGTTATCCCTAATAATACCTTTTCTTTCGCATTTTCAGCCAGTGTTTTCATCCCCTGTTCATGAGCCATTAGAACAATATCCGTTTCACTTTTTCTCATAATGATGGCTTTTTTTATATCATCATTTACTGCAAATATTTCACTAATTACTGTTCTTCCTCTATATCCCGTATTCATGCATTTAGAACATCCTTTCCCCTCATAAATTCTTACGTTTTCCCCTATATTCAACACCGATTTTTCTTCCTCGGAAGGGATATGTTCTACTTTACAATTCTCACATATTTTTCTTACGAGCCTTTGAGCTATTACAAGTCGGAGTGTTTCTGCAATAAGATATGGTTCTATTCCCATGTCAATTAATCGGGAAATACTTGCAACAGCTGAATTCGTATGTAATGTGCTAAGAACAAGATGTCCCGTCAGTGCCGATTCCACGGCTATTCTTGCTGTCTCAACATCCCTTATTTCACCAATCATTATTACATTCGGATCCTGTCTTAGTATGCTCCTAAGTGCAGAAGCAAATGTCAGTCCCGCCTTCGGGTTTATTTGCACTTGATTTAGTCCCTTGATTTTATACTCAATAGGGTCCTCAACGGTTATAATATTCAGCGTTTGATTATTTAAATAATTTAAACCTGCGTATAATGTAGAGGTTTTCCCGCTTCCGGTAGGACCTGCAACCAATATAATACCGGAAGGGTAATGTAAGCTCTTTTTTATCGTATCAACCTCATACTCACTGAAACCCAGTTCTTTAATTCCTTTTTTTACCTTAGAATGATCTATGATTCGTATTACAATTTTTTCACCATATAAAGTTGGCAAAGTAGAGACTCTTGCGGAAACCTCCCTTTTTTCACCATATTTTATGGTAATAGCACCGTCTTGGGGCCTTCTTTGTATAGTAATATCCATTCCGGCAAGTAATTTTATTCTGCTTGTTATGGCACCAATAA
>WFRF01000039.1 GCA_015486655.1 Caldifarciminota bacterium
AAGGATTTGTCCGTAAAAATATTAAGTGATGTTTCTTTACATCTTTGTATAAGGGAGGAATAATCTTGCATATTCATCCTGTGCATACCTGTCTGTCATGCCGGCAATATAATCACAAATAGCCCTCTCCAAACCGTCTTTCTCAATCCTATTCTTAAACTGATCAGGAAGCTGTTCACTGTCCTCCATGTACGCATCAAAAAGAGCGTTTACAAATCTCTTTGCTCTATTCGCCATTTTTACAACTTTATAATGTTTATAGAGATTATTATACAAAAAGTTCTTCAGTTCCTTATGTTTTTCGTCCATTTCCTTGCTGAATGAAACGATTCCGTCATGTTTTCTTACGTCATTTATGTCTCTAATACTCATATCCTCAATATTTTTACTTGTTTGTTTTATTACATCCGTAATTTGCATTCCTATAAGGTTACGAACGAGTTTTCTTAACAACAATTCATCGCTGTGTTCACCGTATTTGTTCTTAAGATAATCCCAGTACTCTTTAAATAAAGCGACATTTTCATATAATTGTTCTATGGTTATGAAACCACCCTTTAAACCGTCATCGAGATCATGGTTGTTATAGGCTATCTCGTCGGCAAAATTAACAATACGAGCTTCTAACGTGGGATTTCCCGATTGGGAGAATTCCGTATCCGTTTTTTGAGGATTGTCATAACTGGTCTTATGTTTTATTATTCCTTCCCTAACCTCATAGGTTAAATTGAGCCCCGGAAACGAAAGATATCTATTTTCCAAATAATCAACTACCCTGAGGCCCTGCCTGTTATGTTCGAATCCGCCTTTTTCGGCCATAATATTGTGCAGAGCTTCTTCCCCGGAATGTCCAAATGGAGTGTGCCCTATATCATGTGCAAGAGCAATAGCTTCCGAAAGATCTTCGTTTAACTTAAGAGCCCGTGCCAGAGTTCTGGCGATTTGCGCAACTTCTATACTGTGAGTCAAACGTGTTCTGTAATAATCCGCCTCATGGTTTACAAAAACCTGCGTTTTATACTCTAATCGTCGAAAAGCTGTAGAATGGATTATCCTGTCTCTGTCTCTCTGATATACCGTTCTGTATTCACTCTCATTCTCTTGGTATTTTCTCCCTTTCGTGTTTCCACTATGCATGGCATATTGTGCCAATGACTGCTTTTCTATTTCTTCTCTTTCATCTCTTGTTAACATAGATACCTCTTTATTAATGTTTGAAATGTCTTATACCTGTAAACACAAGTGCCATTCCATGCTCGTTACAAGCATCTATTACTTCACTGTCCCTAATGGAGCCGCCCGGTTCAATTACACATGAAACACCGGCTTTGTAAGCCATATCAATCGAATCCCTAAAGGGGAAAAAACCGTCCGAAGCCATGGCGGTACCTCCCGTATATGAACCTACGGCATTAGCCTTCTTAATTGCAAGCTCACAAGCATCTATTCTACTCATCTGACCCGCTCCTATACCGTAAGTCCTTGCTTCGGTGGCGAGAACTATGGCATTGGATTTTACATGCTTTGCAACTTTCCAGGCAAATTTAAGAGCTCTCCATTCCTTATCGTTTGGTTCTCTTTCCGACATTATACGCCATGTCTTGTCATCTTCTTCTATGGTATCGTTTTCCTGAACCAATAATCCTCCGGAAACATGTTTATAAACGATACTGCTCACGGAATTTTGCATCTCATTGTATTTTATTAATCTTATGTTTTTCTTTGTAGCAAGCATTGAATAGGCATCCTCATCAAAATCCGGAGCGATAAGAACCTCAACAAAATTACTTTTGATTTCCGAAGCGGTTTCCAAATCCAATTTCCTGTTTAATGCAACTATGCTGCCGTAAGCCGAAATAGGATCTGCAATATAAGCCAATCTATATGCATCAACAATCGTGTCTGATACCGCCACACCACATGGATTGGAATGTTTGACAATAGCACAGGCAGGTTGTTCAAATTCAAGTATAATATCCTTTGCCGCTTCCAAATCAACGATATTATTGTAAGAAAGTTGTTTACCGTGCAGTTGTTTTGCCGTAAAAAATGAGGGACCTTTGTAAAACACATCCCTGTACAGAGCCGCTCTTTGATGCGGATTCTCACCATATCTCAAATCCGATGCTTTTCTGTATGAATTACCGAAATTATCTGCAAATATTTCCTTTCCGAAGTATTTTGATATAAGCGAATCATAACCCATCGTATAAGTAAATGCTTTTGTAGCCAATTCCCTTCTCTTCAGAATATTAATTAAATTACCATCTTCGTCCATCTCTTCAATTACCGATTTGTAATCGTCCGGATTAACAAGAACTATAACATCTTTGAAATTTTTCCCGGCGGCACGAATTAATGAAACACCTCCTATATCTATATACTCAAGAACATCGTCTTCTTCCATATCCATCTCATATGCCGCCTTGTAAAACGGGTAAAGGTTGCAAACTACAACATCTATAGGTGATATACCATTTTCTTTCAGCTCATTCATATGCTTTTCGTTTTTTCTCTTAGCTAAAATGCCGGCAAAAATAGACGGATGTAAGGTTTTGACCCTACCATCGATCATTTCCGGACTATCAATTACATCGGAAACTCTCTTTACATCCACCCTGTTATCCACAAGCATTTTATATGTCCCGCCTGTGGCAATAATCTCATAATTGTGGTCAATCAAACCGTTGGCCAACTCTACAATACCTGTTTTATCATAAACTGATAGTAACGCCAATTTTTTCATATTTACTCCCGCTTTACGCACCATATTTTTTAAGTTTTCCTCCGTAAGCAAGCATCAACTGCATAAGATCCTTTGAAAATATTCTGCCTAAACTTCCATGCCTGCAATTTACTTCCATAAAACTCATCCTGTCCCTGAATCTAAGATATTGTTTCGAATAAAACATAATCGGTGTTTCATGAAAACTATGTCCTTTCATACTGCAAGGTGTTGAATGATCTCCCGTCACTACAATAACATCAAAATCGAGTTTGACAAGTTCCTCAAAGTATGTGTCAAACTCCTCTATTACACCCATTTTAGCTCGGTAATTTCCATCCTCTCCATAGCTGTCCGTTTTCTTTACATGGAAATAGAAAAAATCATAATCATTATAATGCTTCTTCAATGCCTCTATCTGCTCATCAAACTTCGTTAAATTCTGAATAACCTCCATTCCTACCAGATGTGACAAACCTTTATACATGGGGTAAGTTGCTATGCATATTGCTTTTAACTTAAATAATTCCTCCATTGAAGGCAAATCGGGGGGATTCGAAATACCTCTAAGTAAAATAGCATTTGCAGGGTGATATTCATCTAATACATCGATAACACGAGTGGTAAGTTTCTTGCAAATCATAGCTGTTTTTTCGGACAAACTATCCTTTGCAACAGGATCAAGTATCTTTTTTCCCTCCGCTTGCGGATCCGTATCCGTTACATTATCCTTTAACCCTTCCCCTTTGAGTAAAATAACACATCTATGTTCTTTTCCCGAATAAAACTCAATTGAAATATCATCTATTTTCTTGATTTCCCTATTCAATATCTCAACTAATTCCTTATTTTTGTCTGTGCTGATTCTACCTGCTCTTCTGTCAATAACAGTGCGATTCTCATCTATGGTAGCGAAATTACCCCTGATGGCGATATCACTCTTATTCAC
>WFRF01000040.1 GCA_015486655.1 Caldifarciminota bacterium
AAAGAATCATTGGCAACGATGGAATTAATTAAACCTAAGGATGGTTGTTTAATTATTGATTTGATTGCAGTATTCATTTTTTACCTCCCAAATTATTGTTTCAAGAATATGCAAGCTGTACCCGTAATTAAATCATTATTTTTATACAATTTATTGACCTATTAGTTTCGTTAAAAATCAACCACGTAATTTCGACCAATTTTTGATTTTGTTAACCCGAATCTTCAGTTGTGGGGATGTGCAAGCACAATCACCCCAACCACAAAACACTCACCTTCAATTGTGACAAATTTAATGGGGCTAAAGCCCGGTGAGTTTAGTTCTCCTTTTAAGCCGTCGAATAAATTCGACGGCAATGCTGTGCTTTCAATATTCGGTAAGTAGAGGACAGAAATAAAATGGCTTTAGCCTTATTTCTATTTCATTCTTGAAAAGGATTAATGGATAGTTGGAGGGTTGGATGGGAATGGTTATTGGTTATTGGAAGTGAACACAACAATTTTCAACTTTACTCATCAAGGTATATCCATCTATCCAATCATCCACAACCCTGTCATCGCGAGCTATCCCGATTTGTCGGGCCAGGCAGGGCTCCGCTTCTCCTGACGTCGCAGTTTTCAATGACAGTTTATTTTCCTACTTCATCAAAATCATCTTTTTAACGCTCACAAAATCCCCGGCAGAAAGTCTGTAAAAATATATTCTGTTGCTTAGTTTGCTTGCATCAAATTTAACGGAGTAATTTCCCTGTGCTTGACTTTCGGCAACAAGTGTTGCCACCTTACGACCTAAAATATCGTAAACTGTTAAACGTACGGACAGCTCGTAAGCTGTCCCTACAGCAGCAGGGATTGAATATTTTATTGTTGTTGTCGGATTACCTGTCCCGCCACTGGCGGGAAACGGATTGGGATAGTTTTGAGAGAGAAAACCGTGTCGGTAATTTATTGTTTCTGTCAATTCCGGTAACGCCGCCGTCTGTTGTTTTATAAACCGCATGGCGTAAGTTAATTCTTGGTTGAAAATAAATAGGAGACATTGTCTTTAATGCTTGAATATTTTAAAAAAAAATATTATATTTATATTAATTTAGTTAACATAACTTTTATTAAATGAGAGGAGGTCTCTATGAAAAGAATTTTAATTGTTTTATTATTTTTTGTTTCTACGGTTTACTTTGCACAGCCGGTAATTGATGGAAATTTAACTGATAGTCAATATACATCAGTTGCTAAAAAAGCAAACTCTAATAACGGGTTTGGTGATGCTATAGATGTAACAGAAATTGTTTATTACGCAGATACAACAAATCATTATTTATATTTGGGAGTGAAGGGTAAATTAAATACTTCCTCTACTGACGCAATTGGAATTTGGTTAAATGTAGCAGGTACAGGCTCCCCCAACGGTGTAGCTGCCGGCAATGCTCTTGGTGGTGTTTCTGGAGTTGACAGTTATATTAGTGCAGACAGTTCAAATTACAAAGCTGACTTTGAAGTCGATTACCAATTTGCTTTTAATCCAGGCTCCGATACAACTAATGTCTATTTTGATGCTGCAAAAATGGTGGGAACACCTCTCGCACATTATCAGGGTTCATCCGATCAATCAGGTACTTCCACTACAAATGATCAAAGTAATGATACTGTTTTTACTAAAAATAGTGTAACTTGGGCATTTAATAATGATGGAGGAACAGATCATGGGTTGGAGATGAAAATTCCATTTTCAGAGATCGGAGCAGATTCGTCTATGGATATTGAAGTTTTTGCTTTTGTAGTTTCAAGTACCGCATATTTTTCGGATGTAACTGTGCCTGGTAATGTATCAGGTGGTAATCTTGGATTTAATCCTGATTTTGGAAATATAGATGGAGGCCCATTTCACTCGAATGCGGAGCCTCTCCCTGTAGAGCTTACCTTATTCACAGCGGCAGTTTACGGTAAAAATGTAGAGTTGAACTGGGCAACTGCAACGGAAGTTAATAATTACGGTTTCCAAGTAGAAAGGCAAAAGGCAAAAGGCAAAAGTGAATGGGATAAAGTAGGTTTTGTTGAAGGCGCGGGAAACAGCAATTCGCCAAAGAGTTACACATTTACGGATGTAGTAAGCATCGCGGGGAAATATTCATACAGGTTAAAACAAATTGACGTTGACGGTTCTTTTAAGTATTCCGATGTTGTGGAAGTAACCGTTGCAACGCCAAGTAAATTCGAACTTTCGCAGAATTATCCCAATCCGTTTAACCCGACGACAGAAATCAGTTTTGATCTGCCGAAAGAAAGTAACGTGAAGTTAAGCGTATTTAATGTCCTTGGACAAAAAGTCGCCGACTTGCTTAACGAAAAGCTTTCAGCCGGAACGCACAGTGTAAAGTTCGACGGGAGCAATTTAACATCAGGAATATATTTTTACAAGATGCAGAGTAACGGTTTTACGGCAATCAAAAAAATGATTTTGGTGAAGTAAAGAGTTCGTTAATACATTTTATCAATAAACTGCCTCTTCCTTTTAGGAGAGGTAGTTTATTCTTCTCCCAGGCATAAATAATAAGATTTTTAAGAGGTCATCTATGAAAACAATTATTTTTCTCATATTGTCAGTATCATTAATTTACGGGCAGTCTTACCATTCAATAACAATAGACGGAACAAACGATTTCACATCTAATGAAACAATAGCCACCAGCACAGCAGGCTACACAAGTTATGTAACTTGGGATAAAAATTATCTATATCTCGGATATTCCGGAAGCGACATAGGGAGCTCGGGATCGGACACAAAATGGATTGTATTTTATTTTGATACTGATCCGAAATTAGATCCTGTTTCATCATCCGATGCGGGCACAACGACTGCCGTTGGTTTTAATACACAAAACTGGACATTGCCTTTTAATGCGGACTATATGCTGCAAATAAGAACAGACAAAGGTTTTAACGGTTTTAAAAAATATATAGGCGGCAATTGGGCGGATTCGTCAACTTCAGGAATTTCGTTTTACGATAACGATGCAGCAAATTATATTGAAGTAAAAATTCCTTTGTCAAAAATCGGCTCTCCGAAACAAATTAATTTGTTGGGATATTTTATTAACGAAACCGCTTTTTCCGAAGCAACTTATGCAATATTTCCTTCGGGGTCATTATCTGACGGATATTATTCTTCCGGTTCTTTTACTAAATATGAGAACTACTATTTAATCGGTCAGGTTTTTCAAAACATCTCAAACCACGTAAACAATTTTGAATGGCTAATTCATCTTAAAGCTTCCACATCGGAGTTGGCGGACACAAATATATATGCTGGAATGGGCGTTAATTCAACCGACGGATTTGACTCGGGAGTTGATATCGCCAAACCTCCTGCTCCTACAAGCAATTACTTAGATGTATTTTTCAGTTATCCTGATTGGACAACATCTTTAGGCCCCCGATTTACACGTGATATTAAAAAACGAATTTCTTTAGACAGTACGACATCAATATGGGATTTTAAAATCAGTACGGATCAAACATCCCAACAAGTAACAATTAATGCAACTGATTTTGACTTTGTTCCTGCAAATTATGACATTAAACTTTATGATGCGGTTGTTGATTCTACACATAATTTGAGAACAAACGGTTCTTATATTTATGTTTCTTCTTCGTCGGCCGGAGAACGAAATTTTAAACTTATTGTTGGAACAACTCTCACTTCTCCCAATATTACGCCCAATGTTACGTCAATAGATTTTGGAAGCGTAAAAACAAATGCTTCAAAAACAATAAATTTGTTAATTTCAAACTCCGGTGATTCAACTCTTATCATTTCCAATATTATTTCAACAAATAATTCTGTTTTTACTTTTACGGGAGGAACATCATATAATATTACTTCAAACAATTCGGTTACAATACCTGTTACCTTTTCGCCTAACGCTGCCATTAACTATTCGGAACAATTACAAATTTTAAGCAACGACCCTGATACCGATACTTTGTTTATCGCACTAACCGGCACCGGAATTGCATTAAAACCACATATCTCAGTCAGCAATACCACATTAAATTTCGATTCCGTAAAAGTTGATTACGACTCAACAATATCTTTTAAGATATATAATACGGGAGATACCGTATTAAGCGTTTCAGGTATCAGTTTAAGCAATACCGATTTTTCTTTTGTAGGACCCACCTCTTTTGACATTGCTGTAAATGATTCGGTAGAACGCAGCGTTAAATTTACACCGACTGTTGTTTCAACATACACTGACTCATTACAAATTTTCAGTAATGATTCCGATAATGATACTTTATCAGTAAGACTAACAGGCTACGGCAGCAAAGCAACATTCGCTAAAAGCTTTACACCGGGATGGCATCTTTTCTCAATTCCTGTTCGTCCCGTAAACAATCTGGCAGGTGCAGTTATTGGAGATGATATTTCACAATATTTTCTCCTATCGTATAACAGAGCAACCGGCTATGCAAGCGTTGATTCGTTAAGCGAAGGCGTTGGTTATTGGCTTGGAATAGATTCAGCAACCGTGATAGATGTTAAAGGTACACCTATTGTTGATTCTGTTGAAATAAATTTAAATGCTGGTTGGAATATAATTTCTTCTCCCTATGTTAGAAAGTATCCGGTTAATAATATCTATTTTAGAACCGGAACAAACTGGGTAAAGGAATCTGCAGCTGTTGATTCAGGATGGATTCAAAACTCTTTTTATTATTATGATGAAAACGACAGCAGTTACTCTGCAACGGATTCCTTATATCAATGGCGTGGAAACTGGATGATGGCATTAACGGAAAATCTATCCGCCTTATATCTTCATGAACAGACTGCGGGAACGCCTTTGACACCACATGCAGATGAAAGCATCAAAAACAGTAAAAACAATTGGCTGGTTACAATCAATGCTGAAAATGAACTAGGAAGGAAAGACAATTTATTAAAATTCGGGGTAAACGAAAATGCTACCGACGGTTTCGATGTCAAGTATGATTTGGCGAAACCTCCGGTTTCTCCGGGGTACGGGAATGTTCAAACTTATTTTTTACATAGCAAGTGGACTCCTTATTCTTCAAAATTTTCAAGAGACGTCAAAGCTCCTTTTTCTGAACATCATAATTCAGGTTGGAGTTTTACTGTTAAATCAGCTGTCTCGGGAAACATAACATTACGTTGGGAAAATATTTTAGAGGAATATCCCGTTGACTCACTCAGTAATTTAGGCTTATCATTATCAAGCCCGATTATCCCATCAGGTTCAATCGATATGCTAAACAAACACTCTTTTTCTTTTAGTGCACAGGCTAATATAGCTTATATATTTGGAATTAATTCTGTCCTTGTCGATGTAAATGAAACAAATATGCCTCTGAAATTTGATTTGGAACAAAATTATCCCAATCCGTTTAATCCTTCGACTGTAATAGAATATACTATTCCTTCAATTTCAAATGAACAAAATTTACGTGTTAAATTATCTGTTTTTGATGTTTTAGGAAAAGAAGTAACTGTACTGGTTAATAAACACGAAAGACCCGGAAAATATAAAGTAAAATTTGATGCAAATAATTTATCAAGCGGAATTTATTTTTATAAACTGACTGCAGGTAAATTCGTTGGGATAAAAAAGATGGTTCTTCTAAAATAGAAGAGTAATAATTTTTCATTCTCGATTTATTTATTTTTTCATACTCTTTTCACATTATGTTTTATGT
>WFRF01000041.1 GCA_015486655.1 Caldifarciminota bacterium
AAGAGAGAATGAAGATATAAAAATTGACACAATTCTACAGGAATCTATTGAGATTAGGAATATATTGGGAAAAAGCATTTCCACTATTAGGCAAAACAACATCTGATTTATGTCAATTCTTAGTTCTCACTTCTCAGTTCTTACTTGAGGCAGAGCCTCTTTACTTCTTAGTTCTCAGTTCCCACTTCTCACTTATTTGTGTTACCTATAAGGAATTGAAACAACGCGACTATCGTCGCAATGCGACACCCCTCTTCCCGAGGGAATTTATAAATGTCATGCTGAACTTGGTTCAGCATCTCAAAAAGATTCCGGATCAAGTCCGGAATGACAAATTAGGGACCCCCCTTGCGCAGTATTCTCTATTATAGAAGGGATTAATAATGTCCGGATAAATCACGATGGAGTTGATTTTTTAGGAAATTTGTTTTATTATACTTCAAAGGGAGGAAGAAAATGGAAAAAGATATTTTCTATAGCCAATGTTGGGAAGATCCCGTCATTCTTTTCAAAGCATTAAAACCGTCTAAAAAGGATGTGATTGTTTCCATTTCATCAGCCGGAGACAATTCTCTGGCACTTTTACAGTTACCGATAAAAAAACTTTACTCCATTGACAACAACCCTTATCAAAATTTTGTATTACGACTGAAAGTCGCATCGGTAAAAAATCTTGAAAAAAGAGATAGTCTTAAACTACTCGGCTTTACCTATTCATCAAACAGATTCTTTGTTTTCAATTCCATTGCACATGATTTATCTGCTGATGCAGTAAATTATTTTATGAAAAGACGCGTTATAATCGAAAGAGGAATAATAAACGCGGGAAAGTTTGAAAATTATTTTAGATACTTCAGAAAACTGATTCTGCCTTTCCTTCTTTCAAAGAAGAAAATCTTAAAATTTCTGTCTTTCAAAAATATCGAGGAACAAAATGAGTTTTATAAAAATCATTGGAACAGTTATTTATGGAGAAAGTTATTTCTTGTATTTTACGGTAAAAAAATAATGAATAAAATAGGAAGGCACCCTCTTTTTTTCAAATACACCGGAATTAGTGATATAGGAAAGAATTACTTAAAAAGGGCAGAATTCGGCATCACAAAAATACCCATTAGAAATAACTACATGCTTGAATATATTATGACGGGCAAAATCTCGGGAAGAAACGGATACCCCGAATACATGCAAAAGGAAAAGTACAATTTAATAAAAGCAAACATAGATAAAATTGACATTCAAACAATTGACTTATTCTCATTTCTCAAGAAATTGCCGGATAACTCAATCGATGCTTTCAATCTTTCGGATGTTTTTGAATTATTCTCCGATAGTGATTTCAAAAACTGTTTTGAAGAAATATACCGCGTATCCAAAAATGGCGCCAGAATATGCTATTGGCAAAATCTTGTTCTGCGAGAGTTGCCGGCATCACTGAAAGATAAATTTTTGAATCATAAAAGCCTTGCTGACAATTTACATTCAATAGACAGAGGATTTTTTTACAACAAACTTAAGGTTTTGGAGGTTGTTAAATGAAAACAATTGTGAATTCAATATACAAAAACAAAAAATTGTTTCTTATTTTACTTATTTTTATTGCAATATTATCAATTCCTTTTCTGGCAAGAATAGGTATTTCTAATAGTCTTAATATATGGTTTCCCAAAAATGATCCGTCATTAAAATCCTACAATACGTTTTTGCAGAAATTCGGAAATGACGAAACAATTGTCATCGGGTTAAAATCAAAGGCAAAATTCACGTCCAAAGGCGAGATGTCCTATTTACATGATCTTGTAAAACAGCTGGACCTAGTAAAAGGGACAGGAAGAGCAATTTGGTTCAAAACACCTTTTATAAATCCAAAATATGAGAAAGTCCTTCTATCAAATGATTCTATGAAAACCATTGTTATTATCCCTATGACAAGCAATCCCAATTTTGGCAATATGCGAGGCAAAGTCATCGATTCAATCAAAAATATATTGAAAAACAGCCATTATGAGTTTCATTTGGCCGGTATGGGTGTAATATACGACGGACTGAATAAAGCCACTCAACGGAACGGTTCAATCTTCGTTTTGCTTTCATTTGTATTTATTTTCTTATTTCTTATCCTATTTCTTCGCGACTTTAAGATTCTTTTTATTTCCATTCTTTCCGTTTCAGCATCAATAATGATACTATTCGGAATTTATGCGCTTATCGACAGAAACATTAACATTATTACCATAGTGATTCCCGTTCTTATACTAATCTACGGAATTTCTGACATTATCTATATCGTTTACAGTATGAAACTTCATAAAAATAGTGATGCAAGAGTAATTTTATCTCAAATTCTTGCTCCCTGTTTTCTGACTTCTCTCACAACATCAATAGGATTTTTATCACTTCTTTTATCCAAAATCACCGCAATCAGGCAGATAGGACTTTACGGCGGAATGGGAGTTTTAATCGAGTTCCTTGTCACAAGTATCATAATGATATATTTTTCCGATATCATTAAAAATTCTCCTAAAAAACCTGTCTTACTAAACTCTGTACATAATACGGAAACCAAATTCGTTGAAAAACACTACCAAATCGTTGTCGGGCTTTTCTTTCTTTTTATTTTAGTCTTTAGTTACGGTATTAGATACATAAAAATAGACACATATACAATAAAAGTGCTCCGGGGCAAAAATAGAGTGAAAACGGATTCTGATTGGATAGAAAATAATATAGGAAATTATCTGCCCCTCGAATTACTTGTGAAAACGAATAATGTAAATAACAGTAAATTCAAAGAGGAGATAAAAGACTTTCAAAAATCTATCGGAGACAAATACGGATATACTTCATTTTCTTACTATGATATCCAAATTTCCTCAGTTTTAATGCTTATGGCAGGCAAAAATAAAACTGTAAAATATTATGATAGGAATACCGGTAAAATCCGAATAACTGTTTATGTCCCTGCTCTAAGCGCCCGACAAGTGGAAGCGGTAAAAGATTCCGTTATAGGGACATTCCGTAATTTTTCGAAGTCTCCCATTGAAATATCCGGTTATATTCCGCTCTATATCAAAATTATAGATTACATAGCGGGAAGCCAGTTTAAATCCTTTCCGCTAGCTCTCATAATCATATTCCTTTTTATGACGCTGCTCTTCGGAATTAAAAACGGTTTGATTGCAGTAATACCGAATTTAGTCCCGATTATTGCTGTTTTGGGAACAATGGGCTATTTTAAAATCCCACTCGATATAGGAACTGTCATAATAACACCGATTATTATCGGAGTAGTTGTAGACGATACAATTCATTATATCTTCGCAAAGAAACACGACAATGTAATTATCATAAGACACCCTATGCTGATCACATCAATTCTTCTCTCCCTGGGATTTTTAATATGCATATTTGCCAACATTACCACAATTGCCTATTTCGGCATACTGTCAAGTATAGCCATATTTACGGCATATTTGGGAGATGCCATATTACTTCCTTCGCTATATAAAATTGCAGGGAAGTAAGAACTTTTCTATCAGGTTTATTTAAAACATAAATTTCGGTTAAATGGTATTTCTGAAAACGTAACGGATAAACTGTTTTATATCGTGTATCTCAATTTAATGATCGGAAATTGTTTCTATTATTTTTCTCAATCTTTTCATGTCAATCTTGCTGTGGTGTCTCGGATCTTTCGGTATTTTTTTAAAAAAAAGAATATCATAGTCGATTATGTTATGGTTTTTCAGCAGTTTGTCGATAATCCCTACAATTCTTTCCCCCTTCTTTACGCCTGAAACAACTATTTTCAAATGTTTCTTTACCTGAACGGGGAAAATATCAGCTTTAATCCCCTCAATTTCCAATTCAAATTGCAATTCAAAAGGATATACATATTTACCGTTATATTTTGTAATATTATTTATTCTTCCCAGCAAACAGATTTCATTGTAATCATTTATATAACCCACATCTCCTGTCTTAAAAAATTTTTTTGAATATGTGGATTTTTCATCTTCAATATCTTTGACCAATATTTCACCAATATTATTATCAAAATAATCAATTTTGACCTCTACTCCTTCAACCGGATGTCCGACATTATATCCTCTGCATCTGTCGGATTTAATATATTCTTTGGAATCAATGGTAGAAATAGGTTCAACTTCGGTAGAGCCATAGAATATTTGTATGTTTTTAACACTTCTCATCTTTTCAATGAGTTCCCTTTTTAAAAGTCCTCCTCCTGTGTATACAGCTTCGATTTTATCATTAACATCTTTCGAAAATATAGCTTCGAGATTCGCAGGAGATGTAAATATCCTGCCGACCTTCAATCTTCTAATGAACTTGCGGTAAATTTCCCCGTCCAATACGCCGCCCCTGTATCTTTTATCGGGAATTAAACTGGTTCCTCCCTGCGAAATATTAAATAAAATAAGATTCGGGAATGTGATAAAATCTATTGTATCACTTTTATGAATAATTTGTGCAATATGTTGCAACTGACATGTTAAATCACCATAGCTTCTAACCACTGTTTTGGGCATATTACCACTCCCCGTTGTAAATGTAACAATTGCCGGATCATTATAATCAATTCCATTGAAAGTTATTGGTTTTTTCCCCGAACTCCCCTTCTCAACCCTTGGTATTTTTGTATATTTCAAATTTCTCCTGAGCCTTCCCAATAATCTTAAAAGGATAAATATCTTTTTACTACATATAACAAAATGTGTGTCCATATCGTAAATTTGCTTTTCGTACCTTTTTCTCATCATCCACGGCTCTACAAAAACAGCCACGGCACCAATTGATATTATTGCAATTATTGCTATATACAACTCAAAAGAGAAGGGTATAAGAAGCACTATTCTGTCTCCTTTTTTCACCCCTTTTTTCTTCAAAACCTTAATATATTCATTCACATTGTATTTTAATTCTCCGTAGCTAAGATGGTGATACTCTATTCCGCTTAATAATTTTCTTTCAGGTTGGATTAATGCCACTCTGTCGGGAAATTTATCCCCCGTTTCATTCAATAATTTAACGGGATTATTAAAGATGTTTGCCATAAAGTGTATACTCCCTATAAATTTTACCGAATGTTTCGGAAAATTTCTTGGTGGAAATATTTTCCTTCATATAAGCATGAATAAGTTCCTTTATCCCCAATCTAACCGCTTCTCTATAAAGTTTATATGTCAATAATGTTCCGGTACCCAAACCTGAATATTCCCTCTTAACCGCAATGGTCTTCACTACCCATCTGTTTTCTTTGAATTTGTCATTCACGACAAAAAGATAACCTACATTATTATTGCCCACTCTGGCTAAAAACAGTTTAACTCCGTAATAATTTTTAATAAGCGGTTTATAAAGCTTTGAAAATTCATTGAAATTAATCCGCTCATATAAAAATGCATCGGTGAAAGCATCATTCGTTATATCATACAGATCTTTCAATATGTTATTGTTCAATTTGGCAATATCAACTTGAATAATATTAATATCATTCTTTTCCGCTCTTGCCGCAAAACTGCCGAGTTTGTTTACAATGGTATACGGATTATTGACAACGAAAGAGTAATATTTTTTCTTAATATCAAAATCGTATCTTTCAACCAACTTGGAAACAGACGGATTAATTTCCTGTTCAAGTAAAAAAGGAGGATTTTCAAGATAGTCGGTGGCTATTCTATATTTATAAAAGGTATTAAAATCAATGGGAATATAGTATTGCAATACATGCTCTTTTATAAACCAGTTTTCCGCTTTTTTAATCATAGTCTTGAATTCCTCATAGGAGTTTCTAACATGAATCATCCCAATACCCCCGCTTTTCCTTCCATTAATATCTCTTATAAAAGCAACGGCACGTGAAAGAACCTTGTCATTCTCGTGTAAAAATATATATTTAATCCTGTATTGAGTCTTATTGCCGTATATATCAATGAGATTCTTTTCATATTTGTTGAAATGTATCATATCATACGGATTGGAAACAATATCTGCATTCATAATTACTTCGCAATTGTAAGCCTTAATAACCAGTATGCAAAAAACGGTACCGTATAATTGTCAAAACCGTACGGTGTTAATGCTTCTATTAAGGTTAAAATCAATGCATATAGCGGAATTGCCAAAATTGGGAAAAAATAAAATTTCAAAGGAAGTTTCAAGGCAAATACAATCATAATTCCAAGTGTGATTAAAAAGAATGTTAATGAACCTTCCAATGTTTTCCTCCATCCTAAATACGAGTAGTAGTGTTTTCCCCATTCCTTTCCCACTGCGCCTGCAAACCCGTCACTCAGACATAGAGCAAGTATCGGGATTTGATAAAAATGTGCCGGAGAGTGGTCGATAACAAACATTACATAAATTATAATCGGATAAATTATTGCTCCCACATTGTTTTCCTTTATATCAT
>WFRF01000042.1 GCA_015486655.1 Caldifarciminota bacterium
ATTCCAGAGAAGGGGATATCTATATCGCCAGAAGCAAATACGATGCTTACGAAGTGGATGATTCGATAATCCTGGAGGAACAAAACCTCAAAATCGGGCAATTTTACGATATTATCATAACCGATGCGGGAGAGTTCGACCTCTTCGGCAGGGTTGTGGGCTAATTCCTGTTTACATAAGATTAAAAATAAATTAAAATTAATAAAATGGAGGTTTGAATGAAAAATAAATGGATTGAAGTTATATTTTATTTTGCAATATCTGTCACTTTAGTGGTTTTACTTTCCCAGGTTTCCGTCAAAATATGGGGAGGTAAACCCGAGAAAGCCCCCGCAGCAAAAAAACTTATAATTGACCAAGAAATGACTTTGAAGGAATTCGGGAAAGAAAACAATATTCAAAATATCGTTTTAAAGAGGGTGTTCAAGCTCACAAGTCCTAAGGAGCTTAGTAAGAAGTTGGCATCTTTTAATATGTCGGAAAAGGAATTACAACAGAAAATAAGCGGCAGTTTGGCAATTGAGAGCGAGAAAGCAGTAAAGAACTGGCAAAAAATACTCATCAAATTTTTTGTTTGGTTTCTGTATTTGTCTTTCTTCTTCATCCTCACAAGGAAAAAGCGGGTAAAAACAGGATTGAGAATCGTTCTCTACGCAACAGGTGTATTTATATTCGGCATAATACTGGGAGCTGAACCAAGCCCCATGGGAACGGTTAAGGATGCAATTTTTCTCTACAGTTCCCACAGGGTAATCTTCCTCCCTCGGTTAATAGCTTTTTCTGTATTTATTTTATTCGTTTTCATAGCAAATAAGGCAATTTGTGCTTGGGGGTGCCAATTCGGGTTGTTACAGGATTTTATATTCAGATTAAATCGTGACAAAAAAACAATGAATGGTAAATTTCTTAAACAATTCAAACCTTCCTTTGCCTTGAGTAATTCAATCCGTATAGCATTTTTTGTAATTTTTACATTGATAGCAATATTGTGGTCACTTGACATCATCGAAAAAATCGATCCTTTTAAAATCTTTAACCCCGGCTCGCTGACAATAACAGCCATTGTATTCATCGGTGGGATATTAATATTAAGCCTTTTTACATATCGTCCCTGGTGCACATTCTTTTGCCCCTTCGGTCTTGTGGGGTGGCTTGTGGAAAAAATAAGCATATTTAAGATAAAGGTCAATTACGATAAATGTATCTCTTGTAAATTGTGTGAAAAATCATGCCCGTCTCATGCAATGTCGGCAATTCTTTACGGTAAAAAGAACATCCCTGATTGTTTTTCCTGTTCGTCCTGCATCGAGGTGTGCCCGACAGATGCAATAGATTTTTCTCTCGGAAAAAGGACAAAACCGCCCAAAGATAAATTTAAAAATAAAGACACTTAAAGCCCACCTTTTGGTTAGAAAAGAAGATTATACCAAAACTAACCGTTACTTTTGGTATAAATGGGCATAAATTGCATACCCTAAAAACAGCATTGCCACAAATAGGTATGTTTTCGGGGGTGTTCTAATAAGCAAGGCGTTCATAAATACCTTTGCAATAAATCCCATGATAAGAGCTATAAGAGAAATAACAATGGAGATTATTTCCAGAATCTTCATTTAAAACCTCCTACTTGAACCTTGAGAAATACTCATCTATTTCAGACATCATCTCTATCCCTACTCTCTCAAAACAATTAAGCAATTCTTCAATATTTATCAAATTACATCTCTAATTTCTGTATTTTAATACTATTGCTCCTTATGCCAATTATATAGTAAAAAAGCATACCATGTCAAGCTTTGGAATTTATCATGTTTAAAGCTTTTCTATCTTTTATTTGACATATCGGAATAAATAAAATAAAATGAAAAAAATCGGAGGTAATATGAAAATTAAATTGCCCGGAAGGGGAATATCAGAAATAAAAAATCTTGTTTTCGACTTTAACGGAACATTGGCTGAAAACGGAAAACTGTCAGACGGCGGAAAGGAAGTTTTGAAACGTCTGAGTAAAGATTACAGAATTTACATTGCCACAAGTGATACGCTTGGAAGTGCAGGAAATGAACTAAAAGGTTATAATGTAAACATTATAACGGTTAAATCGGGCAGTGAAAAACTCGAGCTTGTGATGAAACTCGGTTATTCATCAACAATTTCAATAGGTAACGGAAATAATGATAAGAGCATGTTAAAGAAGGCAGTCGTAGGTATTGCCGTCATCGGCTCGGACGGAGCTACACCAGATGCAATAAACTCTGCAGATATTGTTGTCAGTGACATAAAAAAAGTTATTCCACTCCTTACAAGCGGGGATTTGATTTTTTCAATATTACGAAGATAGAACTATTGACATTTTTATGTTAAGTAATTATAATACGGTGGTCAAAAGGAGTTGATGATGTTTAGAGAAATGGCAAAATCAAAGATACATCGCGCCACAATTACGGAAGCAAACCTAAATTACAAGGGCAGTATTACAATCGATGAAACTCTGTGTAATGCCGCCGATTTGCTTCCCGGGGAGAAAGTTACCGTAATTGACCTTGAAAACGGTGAACGTTTTGATACATATGTAATTATAGGGGAAAAGGACTCGGGTACAATTTGTGTAAATGGCGGTGCGGCAAGAAAGGTACATGTTGGAGATAAGTGTATAATAATCTCTTACGCCATGTATAATGAAGAAGAGCTTGAATCTTACGAGATGAAAATAGTACATGTTAATGGTAAAAATAAACCCGCGGAGGTATAGATGACAGACAAACCAACACTGAACTTAAATATCAAGAAAGAGTACTTAAAAGGGGTAAAGAAAATTGCGGTAATGAGCGGTAAAGGTGGTGTGGGAAAATCCACAATAGCAGCCAATCTTGCAATTTGGCTGTCCGAAGTTAAACATGAAAAAGTCGGATTAATGGACATAGATATCACCGGACCCAACATCCCGAAGCTTCTCGGTATTGAGGATGAAAAACTTATGGTAAAGGATAAAAAGATAGTACCTTTCCCGGCAACGGAAAATCTGCTTGTCACATCAATGGCATTTCTTCTACCTACGAAGGATTCCCCCGTTATATGGAGAGGTCCCCTCAAAATCAAAGCCGTTCAACAGTTTATTCAGGATGTTGATTGGGAAGGAATAAAATATCTCATAATAGATCTTCCTCC
>WFRF01000043.1 GCA_015486655.1 Caldifarciminota bacterium
ATAAACGGGACAGCTTATATCAGCGGGGATAAAAATCAATTGAACCTTAATTCGAACTTGAAGATATACGATACCGATATAAATATATCCTTTAGAAATCCTCCTGTTTTCGTATCTTCGGGAGGGCAAAAGAGTAAATTCAAGGCAAACTATAATGTTTCTCTGGATGTAGGCAACAATGTATGGTTTAGGAATGAAGACATGGAGTTGGAAGTCGGAGGGAACCTCAATTTGAGAAATTACGGCAGTAATATTTTTATTAACGGGAAACTTTCTACAAGAAGAGGGTATTATTACTACTTTGACAGAGCATTTAGCATTAGAGAGGGGAGTATTCAATTCACCAACACTAACGATTTTAATCCTTTGATTTCAATACAATCGGAGACTAAGATTTCACATATGAACCAGACTAACGGGCACTATGAAAAAGAAAATATAACGATACACCTTGATGCAAGCGGAAAGGCTAAAAATCCGGAAATATCCATATATTCGGTGCCTCCGAAATCCGTAATTGCGATATTGTCCCTTTTAAATGTCAACCTCACTCCCGACGAACTTACAAAATTGAATATCATAGGAGCCAGTTTGTCGGAAAAAATATTAAATTACTATCTCAGGACAAAGATAATAAACAATTTACAAAAAAAACTCGGGATCGATATATTTGATATAGAAACAAGTCTTTTATCCCAGAACAGATATGCCAGAATTAATGTCGGAAAGTATCTTGCGAGTAATTTCTTTGTCAGCTATTCCCACGATATTTTCTCTCAGAGTCAGGATGAATTCAGATTGGATTACTATTTCAGAAACGGTATCAATCTGTTCGGTGAGAGAGATTACACGGGGAAATTTAACTTCGGTGTAGGTTTTATATACAGGTATTGAAATGGATTTTGTTTTTGGTAATTATGTAGAATCGGATACGGTTATTCACAGAATGAACCCCCTTTTGAAAATGATATTGTTTCTCATAATTTTTATTGCAATGCTTTTTATAAAACATATATCCGTTTATTTAATAACCATTGCCATTCTTTCAATATTGGGATTAATGCTGAACTTACCTGTGGGAAAGTTGTTTTACTCAATAAGATATTTTTTCTGGCTTCTTTTGTTTACAATAGGATTTAATCTGTTTATGGTCCCCGGCAAGATAATAGTGTCGGTATATCACTTTCAGGGGACATATGAAGGATTAATAATTGGGTTGTATTTTAGTTTAAGAATTATAACCATTGTTTTCTTTGCAGGCTTGTTTGCCATGGTAACATCCCCTGAGGAACTGGAAGAGGCAATAGTTTCAGCGCTGAAACCGCTTAAAATTATCAAATTTCCCGTAGGTGAAGTCTCGCTTATGTTGAGTCTCACATTACGATTTGTTCCAATAATATCGGATGAGACAAGAAGAATTATAACGGCACAGCGATTGAGAGGAGCTAAATTCAAAGGAAACCTTATTGAAAGGATAAGAGCTCTGTCAACAGTTTTAATACCGCTTATTTACTCCCTTTTTAAGCGTGTGGATGAGATAGCAAATGTAATGGAGAGCAGATTTGTAGATCCTCATAGAATCGTTACAACAACCAAAAAGATTAAAAAAGAGGATTTAATCTGTTTTTTCACTGGTAATTTATTGATTTTTGTGTTATTTTTAGCTGATAAATATATTTGTTGGAGGTAATATGAAGATATTTCTGGATACCGCAAACCTTGAAGAAATCAAGAATTCCGCTGAGGCAAACCTGATTGACGGTATTACCACGAATCCGTCTCTTATGGCAAGAGAGATTAAACGGACCGGGCTTGAAAGCACAGATATTTTAAAACAAATAACAGCTCTTGTAAACGGCCCAATAAGTGCGGAAGTAATAAGCAAAGACCTTGAAGGAATGGTAAGGGAAGCCAAGGAGCTAAAAGCCATTGCCCCTCAAATCGTCATAAAAATTCCCATGACTTTTGACGGGATGAAAGCGGTAAGAAGATTGAGGGCTGAAGGTATAGATACCAACGTTACATTGGTATTTTCCGCAAATCAGGCGCTGCTGGCGGCAAAAGCCGGCGCAACCTATGTGAGCCCCTTTGTAGGCAGACTTGATGACATAGGCAATGACGGTATGAACCTTGTTGGAGAGATACTTACCATATTTGAAAATTACAATTACAAAACGAAGGTTATTGTTGCTTCCGTTCGTCATCCCAAACATGTAAAAGAAGCTGCTCTAATGGGAGCGGATATTGCAACAATACCCTATAAGATTTTAAACAAACTGTTTAATCATTGTTTAACGGATCAAGGGATTGAAAGATTCGATAATGACTGGAAAGATGCACATAAGTAGATTTTTTCTAATACTTATAATATTCTTTGTAGGGTGTGAAATAAGCTCTGAAAACCAAAATACACAATCACTATTATACAAGACGGTTAACAACAGAGACTATTTTTTCAACGTAGATACACTGTTAAAGGGAGCGCACAGTTATATTCATGTTATAATGTACGAGATGACAGGTAGCAGTGATTCCCTCAGTGAAATAGAGCTTCTTAAAAGGGATCTGTGCAATAAAGCGGAATCAGGCGTTGATGTTAAAGTATTACTTGAACATTCGGGGAGTAACTATTCATTAAACAGTTATAACGAGCAATCTAAATCCTACCTTGAAAGCGCCGGAGCAAAAGTAATATTTGACGATGACAATGTAATTACACATTCAAAACTTATTATTGTCGACGGCAGAGCAATAGTCATAGGCTCGACAAATTGGAGTACATCGGCGATTGAATATAACAATGAAACATCGTTAATGATTAGTAATGAGAATATAGCAGGTATTTACGAAGTTTATTTTGAAAATTTATGGACACAGTACGGAGGGAGCAGTGATTGAAAGATACAAAACCGAAAAGATGAGTAAAATATTCGACGATGAAAACCGTTTCAATTATTGGTTGAGAGTCGAAATAGCCGTTTGCAAAGCATGGAACAAATTCGGTAAAATTCCCGATGATTCGTTAAAGGAAATAATGAAAAAAGCCTCGTTTGATATTGACAGAATTACTGAAATCGAGAAAACTACAAATCACGATGTAATATCGTTTCTGACTTCCGTTGCCGAATATGTTGGACCGTCCTCGAGATTTATACATATGGGGATGACATCATCAGACATGCTTGATACCGCCCTTGCATTGCAAATAAGAGACGCTTTGGATATCCTGATAGATGATATTGAAGAGCTTGCACTGATTGTTTTAAAAAGAGCCGAAGAAACGAAATTTCTCCCCGCCATAGGAAGAACGCACGGAATACATGCCGAAATAACGACAATAGGTTTAAAATTATTGAGTTTTTATGCGGAGATAAGTAGAAGCATCAAAAGATTAAGTGGAATAAAAGAAGAAATAGGTGTCGGTAAGATATCCGGTGCGGTGGGTAATTATGCCAACCTGCCGCCTGATGTGGAGAGATCCGCCATGGAATTTTTAGGTTTGAAAACGGATGAAGTATCAACACAGGTAATATCCCGAGACAGGCATGCACACCTGCTGACTGCACTTGCTGTTTACGGGGCGACAATCGAAAGAATTGCCGTTGATATAAGAAGTATGCAGAGAACCGAGATCGGCGAATTTGAAGAGCCTTTCAGGTCCGGACAAAAGGGATCTTCAGCAATGCCCCATAAGAGGAATCCAATAATTTCGGAGAGAATGGTTGGGATGGCTAGGCTGTTAAGGTCAAATTCCATGGCTGCCATTGAGAACATCGCTCTCTGGGATGAACGAGATATAA
>WFRF01000044.1 GCA_015486655.1 Caldifarciminota bacterium
ATATATTATCATAATTTGTCTTTTCCAGAAAAAAACCGTTATCTTTCAGTGTTTTAAATTCACTGTCGGAAAAGTTACCGTTTATATCAAGTTTTTTGTATGCAGATGTGCACGAGGAAAAAAAGATTATGAGAACAAAGAGAAAGCAGGCATATTTTTTCATTTTAATCTCACTTTTTAAGATTTTTTAAACTATTGATTCGCTCTTCTCCCAATTTCTTTATTGCTTTTAATACTTCCTCCTTTGTTACCAGCTTCTTATCAATAAGTACATTTATCAGAGCTTCAATGCTTAGAGCATTGGCATATGCCATCTCTTCGGGTGAGGGTTTTTTATTCATTGTTTCCTCCATCGTCATTTACAATATTTTCGCAATGTTTGCTCGATAATACTTTAATAATATTATCCGCCGCCATTTCAGCCATTTTTTCCCTTGTTTCGAACGAAGCGCTGCCGATATGAGGTGTCAAAATAATATTTTCAAAATCGAGTAACTCATCGGATACTTTGGGCTCAAATTCAAAAACGTCAAGGGCACATCCGGCTATGCGGTTTTCTTTCAGAGCTTCTATCAGTGCATGCTCGTTTATCGTTGCTCCTCTTGATGTGTTTACTATTATAACATTAGATCTCATAATTTCAAATTCCTTTTTATCAATCATATGGTATGTTTCATCAGTTAGGGGGGTATTAATCGAAATAAAATCGGACAAACGCAATATGCTATCCATGTCGCTGTAAATTGCTCCGGTTTGTTTTTCAAAGTCGATATTTCTACTTCTCTTATAGTACAGGATTTTCATGCTAAAACCGGTTGCTCTTCTTGCAATTGCCTGACCTATTTTTCCTGCTCCTATTATACCCAACGTTTTCCCGTAAACATCATACCCAAGAAACAAGTCCGGCTCCCATCCATGGTACTTTCCTTTGCGCAAAAATGCCTGACTTGAGCAGACTTTTCGTGCCGCTGCAAGCATTATTGCAAAAGCAAGATCCGCAGTTGTTTCTGTCAAAACTCCGGGGGTGTTACAAACTTTTACTCCTAATTCGGAAGCCGCTTTAATGTCTATGTTATCATATCCTACGGCATAATTTGATATAACTTTCAAATTCTTGCACTGTTTAATCAAATCGGAGGGGAATTTGTCTCTTAATAGAGATAAAATTGCATCAGCCTCCACAATATATTTTAATTTCTTGGTTTCAGGTATATTATCATCAAAAATAATCAAATCGTCGGTGTAATTTTTTAATAAATCCAATCCGGTTTTTGGTATTTTGTCACTTGTTACAACAATCATGGTTACCTCGAGTAGACTGTAAAAATTAAAATTCCGGAAAGAACCCCCATAAAATCAAAAGTTAAATCTTTATAGCTGAAACCGGTTGAAGAATGATTTTTATCGTACAATTCTTTTAATATACCGAGAGTTAACACCGATGATCCCGATATCAAACGGGTTAAATTCCTGTTGTTATTGTCCAATTTTAACATATTATGAATGGCAAAGTAAGAGAGACCGGTAAGGCTTGCACTGTAATAAAAGTGATGAAGTTTATCTATGCCTAACCATTTGTCCTTAACCCCGTAATTTGATAGCTTTATTTTCGATGTATCGGACGTAGTTTCAATATTTGATTGTTTATCCGTTTTCTTACCGGGAGATGCGGATAAAAGGTTAAAAATGAATGTAATTGCTAAAATAAAGAGTAATTTTTTCATAATCCGAGATCTTCCGAAATGTTTTTCATGCTGTTCAGACAAATTTCAATGAATTGATCAAGCGAAATCCCCAATTCTTCACATTTCTTTATTTGCTCTCTGTTTGCACCTGCAGCAAAACGTTTTTCTTTAAAACGGTTCCGTATGAATTTAGTGTCTACATTTTTGATCTTTCTGGAAGGATGCATAAGAACAGAGGCAACAATTAAACCTGTAAGCGGGTCACAACTGTAGAGAGCTTTATCCATAAGTGATTCTCGGGGTATATTACCGGGATGAGCTTCTATTGCATGTAATATATCCTCGTCAACGGAGCCCTTGAATTCGTTTACTGTGAGCTTTCCGTGAATCTTAAGGTTGTCTTTTGTTTCCAAATAATCGTAATCATGCAAGAGTCCCGCAAGGCCCCATTTTTCGGGATCTTCTTTGAAGTGCATTGCAAGACCTCTCATACAAGCTTCAACGGCAAGCATATGTTTCAAAAGATTTTTATTTCCGCTGTACTTCTTCTCAAGCAGATTAAATATTTTATCTCTCATCGAATGCTCCTGTTCTTTTTAATTTATTAATGGCATTTATGTATTCAATTGAATCAGGGAATCTATCCTTTAAAATATTTAAAAAATTCTTGGCTTCGGTAAATCGTTCAATTTCCCCGTATCCTATTACGACTTTGAATAGAGCCATTCGGGATAAAATCTTGTTGTTTTTATCTATTATTATCTTGTAAATATCAATTGCATCCAAAAATCTCTCGTTTTTATACAGATAGTTTGCTATGGAATAGAGTGTTTTGGGACTAGCCGATTCAACCACATCATTGTCAATCATGTTTGCATATATGTGTTTAATCATGTTGTCGTTTGAAGATGCCAATTCAATGAGCTTTTCATAGTATGGTATAGTTTCTTCTTTTCTTCCGGTTTTTATAAGAGAATCTATGAGTAGGTTATAAGCATCTATATCCCTGCTGTTATTGGATAAATGGTTTTTTAACTGTTCGATTGCTTTTTCATAATTTTGCTTTTCTATATATTTTAGTGCATTGGTCATCTCCGGAGAAAACTTTACTTTCTCTCTGTCTTTCTCGATATTCGGTTCTAAAACTTCCTTTTCAAGACCGGTAAACCGAATTAACAAACCTGCCACCACACCGAAAAGAAAACCTCCGATATGAGCCCAGTAAGCCACACCTCCGTTGGCATGGGCACTCATTGATGCCCCGAACACCTGTTCGAGAAACCATAGAGGTAGAGCAACATATGCAGGAATATTTATTGTCCCCCAAATGGGGTAAAATATAAGAAGAATAAAGTAAAAATATCGTATGCGTGTTTTAAAATGCCTGATCATAAAAGCACCCATTATCACGCTTATTGCACCGGAAGCCCCAATTAAAGGAATTCCCTTATTTGCAGACATTCCCGCATATATTAAAGTAGAGAAGATTCCTCCTACCAAATACAAAATAAGAAAGACGGGACGCCCCCAATCGTCTTCAATATTTAAACCCACAAGCCATAAAAACAGCATATTAAAAAAGAGGTGCAGGAAGGAGACATGGATAAACATGGATGTAATAAGTGTTATTATACTCAGATGAGAGGGAGTGGCACCCCATTTATTATAGAAAAAATGTTCTTTTAGAGCGTTATATTGGGAATAATACTTTTCCCAAAGTTTATATGTTTTTGATTCTCGGTTAAATGTAGTATCATGGGCTATTTTATCAAGAGTTTTTTCTCTGAACATTAAAAGATTTTTATCAAAATAATCCGGAGATTTGTTTTCTATGATTAATTGAATGGTAGTCCTGTTCAATTTTGTAGCTACAAGATTAATTTTATGCATCTGATGATTAACAATATTGGAGGTAAATATAAAAATTATCGTATTTAGTAAAATTAAAGCAATTGTAACGTAAGGTAATCTCTTGAATTCGAAATCCTCATTGAAAATCGGTATGAAAAACATCAGAAATTAAACCCCGAAATGATATCGTGTGTTTGTCAGTAAAATAGAGTCCTTCAATTTATTCATGTACACTATATCAGTTACCTGCAATCTCCCGAAGTTGGAAAGAAAAATTGATGGAGATATCTTAATTGTCATATATTCCTTTATCATCATATGATTGTCCAATGTTGCCGGTATGTCTCTGTCGTTAATTAAAACAATTGATACGGGAGAAAAATATACATTTTTATTCAATTTAAGTTTTGTGATATTATCGAGATAAAATTGGGCAACCTCATTTAAGCGTACACCCGGTTGAATAAATTCGTATAATTCTTCTCGCAAATTTATGAGATGATTAAAGATGGATTGAATTTTAGCAGTAAGATTCCCCTTTACGAAATTCTGTGGAAGACTTACCCCTTGCCCTCTGAACATAGCCCCGGCTGAAAAGAAGATGTTTTTGTTTTCCTTATACGTGTCGTTTCCCGGTGTGGGGTGCAAACTTAAACTGTTTTTGTAAAAAACGACTTTAGAGGGAATGATTCTTCTCTCGCAGCCGTTTTTGTATAAATTATAGTCAAGAATATTGCGTGCCTCGATTTCCATCATCCCGGGTTTAATATCCTTTACTGTTTCCTGTATGCTCTTTTCCGTTATTTGTATGGCTCTTTTCAAATATTGAACTTCGTCTTCACTTTTAATTGCGGCATTTTTAAGTATGATGTCATCAACCCTTTCTGTTTTTACACCGTAAATGGAATCAATTATGTGCGAGGGGGAGTAAATTTTTTCGATTTTATCATTTTCAATGAGTGTTCTAATTGTAAAAGGGAAAAAGTAATACTCATTGAATATTTCTTCCTGTTTTACGGTTACGAATTTGCAAAAAGAGGGTGTAAATTTCTTTAATTGTTCTTTTTCATAGGGAGTACAGAGAAGATAGACCTTTTTTCGAGTAATAAGAAGGGCTAAATTAAATTCGAAGATATTGAAGGAGGTTTTCAATCCGAGAAGGTATCCGATTTCATCGGACGAAAGGAGAACGTATCCTTCATTTTCTTTTAACCCTTTTTGTATTTCTTGTAGAAGTTCCATTTTTATCTCCTGTTAATAATGTATTTAGTTCTTCCAAAAAACTGTCTCTTATTTTCGAATAACTTACTCTTTTGACAATTTTCCCTTTTTTAAAGATTATACCATCCATATGGTCCATTGCTATTCCTATATCAGCATGTTTTGCCTCTCCCGGACCATTTACTATGCACCCCATAACGGCAATTGTAATCGGTTGCTCAATGTCCTTTGTCATTTCCTTTACAGAGGCTATCAGGTTTTCAAGATTTATCTCGGTTCTGCCACAGGTGGGGCAGGATATTATCTTTACCCCTTTAGCGGATTGTACACAATTTTTAAGTATTTCTTTTGCAACATTAATTTCATCCGCCACATTACCGGTTATGGATACTCTCAGCGTATCCCCAATGCCGTTAAGCAATAAATAACCGAGCCCTATCGATGATCTGATAGTGCTTTCAAACAGAGGACCTGCTTCAGTGATCCCGATATGGAGAGGATAATCGGTCTTTTTGGCGATGCTCCTGTTTGCTTTAATTGTTGTTACTATATCTGAAGATTTCAGAGACAGGACGAGTTTCGTAAAATCGTTGTCTTCAAAAAACTTCACGAAATCAAGCATGTTTTCGACCATTGCTTTGGGTGTCGGTCCTCCGTATTTGTTTTCATATTCGAGTTTGAGTGATCCGCTGTTTATGCCTATTCTGATTGGGACATCGTATTCTTTGGCAACGCGGATTATTTCCTTTACTTTTTCGTCGCTTCCTATGTTACCCGGATTAATTCTTACTTTATCCGCCCCCATTTTTATACTTTCAATAGCCAGTTTATAATCGAAATGAATATCTGCCACGAGGGGGATGGAAAAAGATTGTTTGATTTTCGGAATAAAAGACAATGCATTCTTATCGGGAACAGCAATTCTCACTATATCACAACCTGCATTTTCCAACAGTTTAATCTGCTCGAAAATACCTATTATATCCCTTTTGTTCACCATTGATTGTATGGCTACAGGATAATCACCCCCTATTATAACATTTCCTATTCGGATGCTTTTACTTTTTCGTCTTTTTCTTAATCCCATATATTTAATATATTATATAGAAAGGTATGTGTCAATAATTTTTTTTATTTTATTTTATAGAAAAAGGCATACAAATTATGAAATAATATTATTTACATCAAATTAAAGTCGGTTTTTAACCCCAAGATTGACAGAGCATAATTTGTTGTTTGGTAGACATATTTACCACTTTTATACATTGAAATTGATAGAAATATTAAATGAGAACACAGTAAATGTGATTGTTTATGACCGGTCATTCCGGACTTGATCCGGAATCTCACTTTGATGCTGAACCAAGTTCAGCATGACATTTATTAATTCCCCTCGGAAAGAGGGGCACTGCGGAGCAGGGGGGTGTTCTGAAATAAGTAAGAAGTGGGAACTAAGAAGTGGGAACTGAGAAATAAGAAGTTTAATCGTAAATTATGATCAAATATTCCTTTATTTCTTACTTGCGATGAAATCGCTATATTCCAATAAAGTGGTTAATATGTGTGTACTTATACTTATCTACTAAAAATTATAAAAGATACTTGACAAAATAAACAATAAGTGATATTATTCACGTGAGGATGAAGTATGATTGGTATAACCAGCTATATAAATTATATTGTGAATATACTCACTATTAAAGAAGTTAAATATATTTTATGTAGTAAAGAGTTATTTATAACAGATTTAATTTTAAAAAGGAGATAAAATGGGAGTTACAGAGATTATTAGTCGGTATGAACCGAAGAGAGAAAACCTGCTTCTGATTTTGCACGAAATACAGGAGCGAAAAGGAGACCAATCCATTGATGAGTCGACACTTAGAGAAGTTGCAAAATACCTTGATATGTCATTGTCACAGGTTTATGGTGTAGTATCTTTTTATACAATGTACTCAACGAAACCCAGAGGCAAATATATCATAAGGATTTGTCAATCTCCGACCTGTCATCTGATGGGTTCTAAGTCATTACTGGATTATTTAAAGCAAATTTTGGGGATAGAAGAAAATCAGACGACCCCGGACAAACTGTTTACTCTTGAAACATCCTCATGTCTCGGTGTTTGTTC
>WFRF01000045.1 GCA_015486655.1 Caldifarciminota bacterium
TGGTTGTATAGAGAGGAGTAAATCCCATTTTGGGCCAACAGCACGAGTATAAAAATAACGGCAATAACACCTGTAGATTTGTATAGAAATTTTATAAAGTTTTTTTTATTCTCATCGTCTAATATGTATTGTAAAACATAAGCGGCAAGAATCGCAAGAGAGAAATGGGCAAATATGAAAAACATACTGGGTGCTCTGAATTTTGCAACTCCGGGGATAATATAAACAAGCCTGTAAAAAGGCGTATGGCCCCCTAAGGCGAGTAAAATACCGAGAATTGCCATTCCCAAAAAGTATTTTACGTATCCGTTCCATTTTTTCCTGTAATAGAAAAGCGGAATCAGAGCAAAGATTGGGAATACACCAAGATAGTGGGAATCCAATTTGAAGAAATTTTCTCCCCAATAATGACTGAGTATGCCTGAAAATTGAGGAACAATAAGATTCGTGAGTTCCGATGTGGGGAGAGACCAGGAGGTTGAATATGCATATCCTCGTTCGGCTCCTCTTACGGCGTACTTTATATATGAAAAGACCGGAATGTACTGACATGCGATTAAACCGGCAAAAAACAGTGCGGCAACAAGAAAGAACAAAAATAGTTTCGAAGCTCTTTTCCTATCCTGCCTCAAGAGCGTTAGAAGATAGATAACTACTGTGAAAAAATAAATCAATCCGAACATATAAGAAATCTGCGGGTGTCCTCCCAAAAGAGAGAATGCGAAGAATAGGGAAAACAATAAAAAATATGTAATTTTTTGGGTTCGAATCCCTTTTAAAGTCATCAGAATCATGAGAGGAATATAACTTGATGTGTATATTTTACCGTCATGTCCCGGATAAACCTGAGAAATTATACTTCCTCCGGTCATATATATTATTGCTCCCACGAGGGATGATTTTTTTGAAAGGCCCATTTCTTTTAGTAAGTAATATGTGGAAAAACCTGCGAGCATTATATGCAAGATAATGCTGTATGACCAGACAATATGAGTTGGGATGAAAAGCCTGAAAAGTGTTGTCAAATAGAACAAATCGCCGTAAAATGCGTCTATTACGGGCATGCCCCCGAAAACATACGGATTCCATAGTGGGAATTGATGGAAATTTCTCACGGAGTAGTGTATGAAGTTTCTAAGTGCATAACCTGCCGACATCCAATCGCTGCCAAAAAGTATATTAGATGGGGACAGAGCTTTAAAAAAGTAAATTAGCGGAATCAAAAATATAATGGCGAGGTATATTTTTTCCTCATGTTTTAAAATTAATGGTTGAGAATTTATTAATTTTTCTCCCTGTACTTTTTTATCTTTAGTCATATCTCCTCCGTTTTATTTCACAAATTTAAACGTTGAAAGTAAACCTTCCATTTCCAATATCAAAGGAAATTTATCCTCTCCGGGATTTGCCACATTGTAATCTATCATGTAGAATTTTCCGTTATGATAAAGAGCGTATCCCCCAAAGGGACCACCCATAATTAACTTACTGTTTTGCCATAATCCGTGATATTTAAATACCTTCATTCCGTTCCATACTGTATCTTTGCCGGCGGAATATGTTATCCCCCTGTATTTAACAAGAACACTATCCCCCTGAAAAAAGTCCTTAAAAATTTGATTTCTGAATGTGAACAGGATATTCGTGTTTATAAAAGGTACTTCGCTGCTGTCTCTCCATGCTATGACAATCATTCTTTCGGGATCATGTCTTATATATCCCATTATTCTTGCAGTATCATTCTCAATAATATGAATATACTTGTTTTTAGGCAGATTAAATGTAAACCCGCCATAAGCTTTCATTTTTCTGATGGCTTTACTATCCAACCCCTTAACCGTATTGATCTCAAGCAGTCTTTTTTCTGAAGCCGTAATGTAGTAATTGAAAATCGCATCTTTATAATTCAAGAGTGCTTTCTTTAAATCATTTTGATCCGTTCCCATTACTATTAAAACATATTGATGTTTAGCCCAGGAATCTTTAAAACCGAAAATGTGTTTTCCGTTTTTTACGCTTTTAAAATCATCGGGAGTAAGGAATTCTTTCACAATATTCAGGTTTCCGTTATCACCGGCAAGATCTTCGACAATCAAAAGATTTTTTTGCAATTTATATCGGTACAGTTTTTCCGATGATACATTTGTAAATTTTATCATATGTTCCGGCTGAGGTGTATATATGATTTTACCGAAAAGATCTTCATAAGTTTTTTCAAAATCAATATATGCGTTTTCATTTTGAATAATTACAACATAATTTTCTCCTCCGCCGGCAGGCAAAAGTTTGGGCTTTTGCGAACAACCCGCCGTTAAGAAAACAGTTATGATAAATAAAAAAAGTTTTTTCACAATACCTCCTACCCTATCCTATAGTATTTCTCTATACTATCAAATCTATCCAATAATCTATTATACTTCAAATCTCTGTCATAATCAATTATTTTCTTTGCACATTCCCTTGCCTTTTTCAATATTTCAGTATCTTTAACTATGTTTGCAACCTTAAAAGGGGGTAAACCATGCTGCCTGGTTCCGTAAATGTTGCCCGGTCCCCTCAATTTTAAGTCTTCTTCGGCGATACGGAAACCGTCTCTGGTTTTTTCCATTATTTCAAGCCTTTTTACTGCAATATCACTTACAAATCTGTCTGAAATCAGAATGCAAAATGATTTTTTTGTCCCTCTTCCTATTCGCCCTCTAAGTTGGTGAAGTTGTGACAGCCCGAACCTTTCGGGATGTTCTATGATCATTATTGTGGCATTGGGAACATCAATTCCCACCTCTATGACCGTTGTTCCAACCAGTATTTTAATCTCTCCGTTTGCGAATCGCTTCATAATATTTTCTTTTTCGGAAGGCGTAATTTTACCGTGAATCAAACCAACCTCAATTCCTTTGAAGTAGTTCTTTATCTCCTCATACATCATTGTTGCCGACTTTAAGTCGAGCTTGTCCGATTCCTCAATTAACGGATATATGGCATAAACCTGATCTCCCTTTTCAATTATTCGTCTCTTTATGAAATCATAAAGCTCAAATCGTTTTTCATTTTTTATCCAACGAGTCACGATTTCTTTTCTTCCGGGAGGCATCTCGTCTATTATTGAAATGTCAAGATCCCCATACAGAGTCATTGCAAGGGAACGGGGGATAGGGGTAGCCGTCATTACGAGAAGGTGAGCGTTTTTACCCTTTTTCAACAATTTTGAACGCTGCTCGACTCCGAAACGGTGTTGTTCGTCAATTATTGCAAGTGCCAACGAGTTGAATTTTACATCTCCCTCTATCAATGCATGTGTTCCTAAAACAATATCAATTTTACCGCTTGATAATCCCTCTTTAATTTTTTTCTTTTTTGCCGTTTTCGTACTGCCCGTTAATAATTCAATTTTCACATTTGTAGATTTCAAATAATTTTTTATTTTATTGAAATGTTGATTTGCAAGTATCTCCGTAGGCGCCATTATTGCTGTCTGATGCCCTGAATTTATAACATTGAGTGCTATTGTCAGAGCTACAATTGTTTTTCCGCTTCCCACGTCTCCCTGAAGAAGTCGTGCCATTACACCGCCTGTTTGCATATCATTGATGATTTCATCAATTACTCTTTTCTGAGCCTTTGTCAGGGAAAACGGAAGAGAATTTAGAAAATTCTCTATTTCAGGTGAGCGTGGGATTACAATACCCTTTTCCTCCTTGAGTCCGACCTTCCTTTTTTCAAGGTATGTTTGAATAAAGAGGAATTCATAAAATGCTATTGTATTTTTAGCCTCCTCAGCTTCATGTAAATCAGCGGGTTTATGGATTTTAATTATTGCATCCTTTAAAGAGCCTACGGAACATGCATCGAGTATTTTTTTATCAAGTATTTCATAGGATGAAAGATCCGTAAGTAAAATTGCATTGTTTAATATTCTTCTTACTCGCTTTTGGCTTAACCCCTCGGTTAAAGGATATACAGGAATAATGCCCCCGAAATTTTCCCGAATATCGTTATTTTTTTCCGCGATTTCAAATTCCGGTTGCACTATTTGATAACCTCTGTAAAAATCTATTGTTCCGAAGATTATAAGATGAACGCCCCTTTTAAGTATCTTTTTTAAGTAGGGTTGATTAAAGAATATCAATTTTATGTTACCGGTTCCGTCTGAAAATAAAAACTCACTTATGGATTTGCCTCTTCCCGAGCGTCTGAAATTCGTATCGAGAATTGTGCCGATAAGGGTAATTTGTTCCCCTATTTTGATATCGCGAACATTTTTAATATTGGTTCTGTCTATATACCGTATCGGTATATGAAACAAAAGATCTTCAACCGTTCTAATATTGAGACGCGATAGAATAAGGGCTATTTTAGGTCCTACCCCTTTAACATACTTTACATCTGTATCAGGACGAAGCATTTTTGTTGAAGGGAGATTCCTTTTCGGCTTCACTGATCTCCCTGTTCATAATAAAATAAAGTACAACTATAATAACTATGGCAATCAAAATACCTATAAGATAATTACTCGTAATAAAGATGTCATATAACCCGTGGAATAATGCGGCAAGTAAAATTCCCGTTATAATAAAGCGTTTTTTTCCTGTCATCTTTGTTTTATAAAGAGGATATCCCCACATTGCAGAAAATACAACATGTCCCAATGTGGTAAGGATGGAACGAATAAATATCACCTTCCATCCCAATGAAAACATGTAAATCATATTTTCTACGGTGGCAAACCCCAAAGCCACCGCCGTACTGTAAACAATGCCGTCAATTGGTTCATCGATTTCACGGGTGTTATAAACGGTAAGACGTACTGAGAGATATTTAAAAAACTCCTCGGATAAACCTACAACCACAATATAGAACAAATATCTATTTAATATTATTTTTTTCAGGAGCAATTCCAAGACATCTGCCGGAAGGATGGAAATCATACCGGCGACAAATGCATAAAGTAGAAAAAGAGGAGGTTCCGGTTCGTATCGGTCTTTACTGGCAAAATAGATCAGCCAAAAAATACCGGGAATCAATGCAACGATTATTATAAAAAGAATCATCAAAATTTATATGAAAGAGTAACAATATTCCCGGCTCCCAAGTCATTATTAATGAAGAATGAATAATCTATCATGAAACGCTTGTATGTAAAGCCGGCTCCCATAGTGGGATTATTCTGGAATATACCCATAGACAATCGAAACATATCGGAAATATAAAAATCTATACCGGATTGTATATCGAAACTAAAGGACCCGAAATGGAACTGATCACTCGTCCCTCTGTTGTCGAAATGAAAAGGTAAGATGACATATGTACTCAATTTGTTTTTGCTTATTTTGAATGAATATCCTACCATTAAATCGGTTTCCGGATATGCAAATTCTCTCTCTCCGTTATTCCAGAAGACTACTGTTGTTGATATATTCTTTGCTCCCAGTGCACAATAAAATTTATCATCGGGAGTAAACCTGATACCTCCGTCAACACCTATTCCGAATCCTGTTGCATTTTCAAATGTGATATAATCCGCTTTCACGTTAATCCCCATTGCAATATGGCGGTTAACCGATTTGGAATAATTGACCATAAGATGAGAATGGTTATACGAAGTATAGTGGTCGACAACTGGTTGGTTGTTCGGACCTATGGAATCGGTGCTGTCAGGAAGTACCGTTATGGGAATGTTTCCCGAATGAAAGATCTTTAGCATATAAGAAATTCTACTTTTACTCTCCCCCGATGAAAATATAATATTGTCGTCGCTGAATAGGTCCGAAGCCGATACATGGCTGTAGGAAAAGAAACGATTGTTATTGTTTGTCAGATTAACGGGAGATATGGGGAAAACAACGGGGGTGTTTGAGTAAAAAGCACTATTCCCCGAGGAAATTGTTATGGCGGAAAAGGGTAAGTTGTAGTATTCTCCGGTATATTCCGTAGCAAATACCACAAGGGGGAATATCATCAGTAATAAAAGTAATTTCTTCATAAACCCATTTTATTAGTTTATTTCTTAAGTGTCAACCCGGTCATTTATGAAATAGTCTGAATATATCGTTGTACGTTACATATAACATAAGAAGAATTATAAGTGCAAAACCGGTATACTCAATAAACATCATTACTTTTTCTGACAACTTCTTTCCCATAATTCTGTAAAGTGTAAACATAACGATCTGTCCCCCGTCCAGAGGAGGGAATGGGAGAATATTTATCAGTGCAAGGTTTATGGATATAAAAGCAATAAACCCGATAAGTGCCGCAACGCCCCAATTTGCGTAGTCCCCCGTCAGTTTGATTATGGATATAGGACCTCCCAACATCTTTGCGGAAACCTTTTTTTCGATTAAGAGTTTTAGCTGATAACCGATTAGTTTAATTGAAGAAATTGATTGGTCATATGCAAGATAAAGGGCATAAACGGGATTTACCTTAACCATCGCGGTTTTAACCATTACACCTATTGCCCCGTATGTGACGATTGTATCATGATCAAGTCCCTTCTGTGGTTTAGGTATAACCGAAATAGAAAGTGTATCTTTCCCCCTTAAAACGGAAAGATTAAGTTTATTATTAACGTTTTTCTTTATAATACCGACAAACCCGTCCCAGTTATTAACGGGAACAGAGTCGATTTTTAGTATTTTATCCCCTGTTTTTATGCCGGCTTTATCAGCGGCGCTGTTCCTCTCGACCTGCCCTATAACGGCAGGAATCTCCGGAGAAATGTTTTTAATGATATTAAATTTATTTTTCGGCAGTGTGATACTGGCTATACTGTCGTGTCTAATTACGGTAAATTCGTTTGCCCCGTTTTTACTCAAATATTTATACACATCATTCCAATATACTATTTTCTTGCCATTTACACTAATTATGCTGTCATTATTCTGAAATGGAATTGATGTTGCTTTATTACCGTTATTTATGATGGAAATAGGTGCATTTTCTATTACGCTGACGCCGGTTGACAAGACGGAGCCATAGAATAAGAAAAGCCCCAACAGAAAGCTGAACAGAGGACCTCCGAAAATGACAAAGTATTGTTTCCAAAGTGATTTGCTTAAGAATTCATCCGGTTCTCCATTCATTTCTCCCTTTTCCATGCCGTAAACATGTACATACCCTCCTATGGGGAAAAGGGAAAATATATAATCTGTTCCGTTTCTTTTGAATCCGAACAGTTTAGGACCCATTCCGATTGAAAATGTGGGAACTCTTATGCCGAACAGTTTTGCAAATGTAAAATGTCCCAGCTCATGGCTTGCCACGAGAATTAAAAATCCCAGAAGGCCCAATACGACTGTGATTAGTATATTCATACAATTACTCCTTTTGCGAACTCGTATGCGTCTTTAGTAGCTTTTATAATATCCTTTATTCCCGGATTTTCTATTGTTTTATGATGCTTTATCGTTTTTTCCAATATTTTTATGATATCCAAAAATTCAATCTCTCCGTTTAAAAATCTTTTTACGGCGATTTCATCCGCCGCATTAAGTACTGCGGGCATTGTTCCCCCGGTTTCGGCACATTGCCTTGAGATTTCTAACCCCTTAAACAGTTTTGTATTGGGTTCGTAAAAATCGAGATGACCGATTTTTGAAAGATCGAGAGGGGGAATAATTGAATCTCCGTGTTTTTTCCCTATAAGGGCATATTCAATGGGTAATTTCATATCGGGGATGCTTAAAAGCGCTTTAGCCGAATTGTCCTGAAATTCTACAATAGAATGTACGATTGATTGGGGATGGATGAGAACGTCTATTTTATTGATAGGCAGGTTAAATAGGTGATGTGCCTCAATAATTTCATATCCTTTATTTATTAAAGTTGCGGAATCAACCGTTATCTTTTTTCCCATTCTCCATGTAGGATGTTCAAGGGTTTCTTTTACTCCTATACCTTCCAGACTTTTTCTGTGCAGGAATGGTCCCCCTGATGCCGTAAGTATTATTCTTTTTACTTCGGATTGTTTCTCTCCCGACAGACATTGATATATAGCATTGTGTTCACTGTCAACGGGGATTATAAGTTTGTACTGCTCTCGGGTGATTAAATCACCGAAAATCACTATTGATTCTTTATTGGCAAGCGCGATCTCTTTTCCCTTTTTCAAAATTTCAATTGTCGGAATACATCCGGCAAATCCGGAAATTGCATTAACAAAAAGGTCTATATAACTAAGTTCGATGATTTTGTGAATGCCGTCTTCTCCACAGAGAACTTTTGTTTTTCCCTTATATTTTATCTCATAGTCGTTGCAACTGTTTTTATCGGTTATAACGGCAAAATCAGGAGAGAACTCCTCTATAATTTGATTTAAAATCGCGGTATTTTTATTGCATGTGATTGCCGTAATATGAAATTTATTTTTATATTGCTTTATTACTTCAAGTGTATTTAAACCGATTGATCCTGTGGCACCGAGAATTGCTATATTTTTCATATCATTATAACGAGTTTTACATACAGGTAATAGTAAACAAAGGGAACCATAAACAGAAATCCGTCAAAACGGTCAAGTAACCCCCCGTGTCCGGGTAAAAACTTGGAAGAATCTTTAATTGCTATATCCCTCTTAATCAATGATTCGGTAAGATCCCCGACCTGGCTGAGTACGGAACCGAATATTCCTATTGCAAAAACATCGAAGTAGTTAAGCAGATTACCGGAAATAAGTTTAACGATAAAAACGGCAAGGGTTGTTACGATAACATTTCCCACTGCCCCTTCCCATGTTTTTTTGGGACTTACACGAGGAATCAATTTATGTTTTCCGAAAGCTATGCCGACAAAATATGCGCCCGAATCACCTCCCCACCCCATTAGAAAGGGAAGTAATGCAAAATAAAATCCGTAAATGTACGGCAAATTAAAAACTTTCGGTAGTTCTCTCAAGAATATAAGATGTCCCAGCAACCATGGTATAAAAAATGCACCCATTATTGTGGAAGATATATGATAGATGGGTTTGTCCGCCTTTTTTCTCGCCAATTCAAAAATACTGATTATCAGGTATCCTGTTGCCAATGTCAGAAAGAGGAAAAAGTAGCTTCTGTAGTACATTGTTATTACTATAATAGATCCCATTATTGCGCCGAACAGTTTGTGCGGAGCCATGTTTTTATGTTCCAGTATTCTAAGAAATTCGTATGAGGTGAAGGCACAGAGAAGAATTGTAAATACGGCAAAATAGTAAGAACCGAAATAGATCAGAGCAATAATAAGAGGGATCCAAAAGATTGCCGTTAGCCAGCGAAGTGTAAGCTCTTTTTTGTTAAATTTTTTCTTAATGGATTTTTGTTCAGATTCCACCGAATCTCCTTTTTCTGTGCATGTAATTTTCAATTGCTTTTTTGTATTCATCTCGTGAGAAATCGGGCCAGAAAACATCGGTAAAATATAATTCGGAATACGCTATTTGCCATAACAAAAAATTAGATATGCGTATTTCACCGCTTGTTCTTATGACGAGATCAGGGTCAGGAATGCCGTTTGTGTAGAGATATTTTTCAAATAATGCGTTATCAATTTCATTTGGTGTAATTTTATCAATTACTATTCTGTTAATCGCCTGTATTATTTCCGCCCTGCCACCGTAATTTATTGCCAGGAGTAATTTCAACCCGCTGTTTTCTCGTGTCTCTTCTTCAATCCATTCAAACATTTTGATAACATCAGAGGGCATTCCGTTTCGGTCACCGATAATTTTCACCTTTACATTGTTTTTCATGAGGTCTTTGAATTGTTCCTTTGTGCTTTTAATGAAGAGTTTCATTAAAAAACTCACTTCTTCTTTCGGGCGTTTCCAGTTTTCCTTTGAAAATGTATATAAAGTAAGGTACTTAATTCCCAGCTTTCCGGATTCTTCAACAATTTCTCTTACCCTTTTGACACCTTCGCGGTGTCCTGCTATACGTGGAAGATTTCTTTTATTCGCCCATCTTCCGTTACCGTCCATTATAATCGCCACATGAACGGGCAGATTAGAAGAAGATTCGATTTCCCCCATTAAACTTCCATCACTTCATTTATTTTCTCTTCTACCATTTTATCGATTTTTGCAATAAATTCGTCTGTAAGCTTCTGTGATTCTTCAAGATCCAGGTCTCTTTGGTCTTCCGAAATTTCACCTTCTTTTTCAAGATTCTTTATCTTCTCGTTTGTATCTCTGCGGATGTTTCTTATAGAGATTTTTGTTTCTTCTCCGTACTTTTTAACCAATTTGCCGATCTCTTTTCTTCTTTCCTCACTTAAAGGAGGAATGGCTATTCGAATTACCTTACCGTCATTTGTCGGATTAAATCCTAAATTTGCGACCTGAATGGCTTTTTCTATGGCTCCGAGCTGAGATTTATCCCAGGGTTGAACAATAACTAAAGTGGCATCGGGAATAGAGATTGTAGCCATTTGATTCAGGGGGGTCTGAGTCCCGTAATAATCAACTTTAATATCTTCGAAAAGGGCAATTGTAGGTCTTCCGCTTCTTACTTTATTAAATTCGGAATGCAATGATTCAATTGCTTTTTTCATTTTTTCTTTTGAATTTTTTAAAATCTCTTTATTCATTGACACCTCCACTATCGATAATGGTTCCTATGGCTTTCCCGAGAACGATATTTTTGATATTATCTTTTTTATATAAATTAAATACCGCAATGGGGAGATTATTTTCCATACATAAGCTTACTGCGGTAGTGTCGAGGGCTTTGTAACCGTTACGGATGAACTGAATATATGTTAATTCCTTTATTAAAACGGCTTTTTTATCTTTTACGGGATCGCCGTTGAAAACCCCGTCGACCTTTGTACCTTTCATTACTATGTCAGCATCAATTTCAATGGCGCGAAGTGCCGCTGCGGTGTCTGTGGAGAAATAAGGGTTTCCCGTTCCGCATGAAAAAATAACAATACGCCCCTTTTCGAGATGCCTTATGGCTCTTCTTCTTATGTAGGATTCTGCAACATTCGCCATCGGTATGGCAGTCATTACCCTAGTAAAGACCCCTTTTTTCTCAAGTGCACTTTGAATTGCCAGGGAATTTATAACGGTTGCAAGCATACCCATGTAATCGGCTTGCACCCTCTCAATTCCGAGGTTCTGAACGGCTTCCTGTCCTCTTATTATGTTACCCCCACCAATTACGATGCCAATATCGACACCGTAACTGTGAAGTTCAACGATTTCATCGGTAAGTTTGTTTACGACATCGGGTGATATTACGCTGTTCTCTCCCGACAAAATCTCCCCGCTCAGCTTAAGAACTATTCTCTTATAGCGGGGGCGAGACATTATTCCTCTCCTATTTTAAATCTTGCAAATCGTCTTACGGTTATGTTTTCGCCCAGTTTTGCTATGAACGATTTGATGAGATCATGAATTGTCATGGAATTATCTCTGGCATATTCCTGTTCCAGAAGACAGATCTCTTTGTAAAACTTGTTTATTTTACCTTCAATGATCTTTTCAATGACATTTTCGGGTTTGCCGGAGTTTTTCAACTGTTCTGCATAGATCTCTCTTTCTTTATTCAGAATATCCTCGGGAACATCTTCTCTTTTAACATATTTGGGAGCAGCAATTGCTATATGCATTGCTATTTCATGGGCTAATTCTTTAAAGTCGGCTGTTCTTGCCACAAAATCGGTTTCGCAATTGACTTCTACCATAACGCCAAGCTGTGCACCGGGATGAATATACGGTTCAATAATTCCCTGATTTGCTTCGCGAGACATCTTTTTTACTGCATTTGCTATGCCTTTTTTCCTTAAAAACTCGGCTGCTTTGTCTATATCTCCGTTATTCTCTTCAAGTGCATTTTTACAATCGAGGAATCCGGCACCGGTTGCCTTTCTCAACTGTTTTATTTTTTCGGCATCTATTTTCATAATGACCTCCGCCTATTTTACTTTTTTGCTTTTGTTTTCTGAGTTGTTTCCTTCTTTACGGCTGTTTTTTTCTCCGTTTTTTTCTCTTTGGCCGTGGTTTTCGTATCGGTCTTTTTTACGGTTTTTTTCGTTGTTTTCTTTTCTGTTTCTTTCTTTTCCTTTGGTTTTTCCTCTTTCTTGCTTGTCGGTTTCTTTTCACTCTTTTCTTTTGTTGATGTCACCGTTTTCTTTGCACTTGTCTTTTTTGCTGTTGCAGGTTTCTTTTCCGCTGTTTTTTTCACGGTTTTTTTAGGTTGTTTTGCAAGTTTTTTTTCTGCTTTTTCTTTATCTGATTTATCCTCTTCGGCTTTACGCTCCTCTATCATTTTTTCTTCTTTACCACTAGCGAGCCTCTTTTGGAAAATATCATTACCTTCCTCAATGGCAGCTGCTATCACGCTGGTAAAAAGTTTTATAGATTTTGTTGCGTCATCATTTCCGGGGATGGGATAAGTAACACCGTCGGGATCAATATTGGTGTCAACAATTGCCACAACGGGGATCCCGAGTTTCAGGGCTTCTTTAAATGCAATTTCTTCGTTTTTAATATCAACAATAAACATTATATCGGGAATTCTATTCATATCACGAATACCGTTCAGGTATTTATTCAGCTTCATTCTCTCCTTGTGGATTTTTAAAGCTTCTTTTTTTGTTATCTCATCCATTCTGCCGTCTTCTTCCATTTTCTCGTAATCAATCATTCTGGCAACGGTTTTCTTAATGGTTCTGAAATTTGTTAACATTCCGCCAAGCCATCTTTCCGTTACGTAGTAAGCTCCGCTCATTTCGGCATTTTCTCTTATGATATCTTTAGCCTGTCTTTTTGTTCCGACCATAAGAACCTTTTTGCCCTGAGCAACTTCATCTCTTACAAATTCATATGCCACTTGAAGATATTGTAACGTTTTTTCAACATCTATAATATGTATACCGTTCTTTTTACCGTATATGAACTCTTTCATTTTCGGATTCCATCGCCATGTACGATGACCGAAATGGGCTCCTGCTTCAAGCAAAGTCTTAATACTGACTTCAATCATTTTTCCTCCTATACTTTATAGTTTTTCCTCCACCGAAAAGAGGGTAAACCCGATTGGGCACTATCCCCTCTATACGAAGTTCGGTGTGTGTTTTATTATCTCTTCGAGAATTGGAAAGCTTTTCTTGCTTTCTTCAACCCGTATTTCTTTCTTTCTTTTTCTCTTTGATCCCTTGTTAAAAAGCCTGCCTGTTTAAGCACCTTTTTAAGCTCGGGGTTTTCTTTTATCAATGCTCTTGCGATACCTAACTTTATGGCATCTGCCTGACCGGCTATTCCGCCGCCCTTGGCATTCACTACAACATCGTAACTTTCGCTGAGATTTGTCAGTTTAAACGGTTTTTCGATATCAACTATCAAATCCATTCTGCCAAAGTATTCCTCGAAGCTTTTTCCGTTGATCCTTCTTTTCCCGTTGCCGGATTTAAGGATAACGCTTACCGAAGCCTCTTTTCTCCTACCTGTAGCTCTAATCTGTTCCGTAATACACCTCCTAACTTATTGGTTTTGGGGTTTGTGCTTGGTGAGGGTGTTCGTTACCCTTGTATACTTTCAGTTTTTTCAACATCTTCCTGCCTAATTTACTTTTAGGTAACATTCCCTTGACGGCATGCATTAAAACCTTTTCGGGATGTTTGTTCATCATTTCCTCAAGAGTAATGCTCTTTGCATTTCCCATATACCCTGAATGACGGTGATAGGTTTTTTGTAAAAGTTTGTTTCCGGTAAAATGCATTTTATCAACATTTACGACAACAACAAAATCACCGGTATCGACATGAGGAGTATAGATCACTTTATTTTTTCCTCTGAGGATGTCAGCAATCTGAACTGCAAGCCTACCTAAAACCTTATCTTTGGCATCGATAAGGTACCAATCTTTCTTAACATCTTCTTTCTTCGCCACATACGTCTTCATCTATTACCTCCGATAATTTCAGTAATTAATTATAGCTATGCTATATAGCATAAATTGCTTTAAGTGTCAACAATAAATAGTTTATTGTGAGTGAACATATTAAGTAAGAACTAAAAGAGAGAATTGAGAATCAGTAGAAATATCGGGCAATCAATTATTCATTTAACTTCTTAATTCTCATTTCCTGCTTATTATAAAAACACACCCTGTTCAGCAGTACCACCCCTGTCAAAACCACTCAGCCCGGCAAAACCGGACAGCTTCCCCAAAAGAGGTAAATATGTCTATACCATTTATCTCACGAGCAATTTCAACTGATTCGCCCTGCCGGAGTGATATATTTACATCAATCAATTTTTCCTCTTGCAAAATATAAAAATTTGTGTTATAAATGCTTGATTTTAGGAGGATACTATGGGTAAGAAATGCGAAATATGCGGTAAGAGCTATCAAATGGGTGCCAACGTCAGCCATGCTCACAATGTTTCTAAAAAGAAATTCAAAGCGAATTTACACAGAGTTAAAGTGAATATGAACGGCACCGTTAAACATATCTATGTTTGCTCAAAATGTCTTAAGGCAAATAAAGTAGTAAAAGCATAGAAAAATAGAATAAGCGGAGAAAATACCTGAGTTATATACTCAGGTATTTTCTTTTCAATTCTTCTTTTTCAATTCCGCCTTTAATAAAATCCCAGGGCAAAACTCTCTCTGTATCAAGTTTCCCCGTAAATTCATTAAAATAATCTTTGTTTTTATTTATGATATTGAATATATTATTACTTTCGCTTTTTATTATATAATCACTAAACTCACGTGTACCCCGACTGAACAGCGTCTCCAGTACGGCAGTTTTATAGGAGAGCAGGTCTACGTTGATTTCACTCCTAACATATTTACGAAGTATTCCCGTTCTCACTTTTATCGTTTTTTTCTCTGCCAAAGGTGCCCACTGTAGTATGGATTGCGGCTTCGGGATAAAAATATTTACGCTTGCCGTAATATGCCCTTTGTAAACCTTTGATATTTCATTCAACAGATTTGCAATATCGTAAACATCATCGTCTGTTTCAAAATGAAAACCTATGATAAAATAGATTTTTAACCTTTCTATACTACACCTGTTTAGCGTGTCAACAGCCTTGAATACCATATCCCTGTTTATCCCTTTACCGATTTTCTTCCACATTTTCTCATTCCCCGATTCCGAGGCAATGGTAACGGTTCTGAGCCCCCTTTCCTTAAGAGACATAATAATATTCTCATCAATCCTATTTATCCTGAAAGAGGACAGTGTTATTGTTTCTATCTTAGTTTCATCAACAAGTTTACCGAGTGACGGATAATCGGATATTGCGGATCCGATGTAACCGACCTTTTTATAATAATCCATTTCATTCACTTTCGTAAGCACTCTGTCTAAATTTCTGTATCTGTATGGATGGTATAGCGAAGGTGTCGAGCAAAAGGCACAAGAGTAAGGGCACCCCCTTGAAACTTCTATGAGAAATGTATCTTTAAAGTGCGAGTTCGGTAAATTACTCAGTGAAGCGGGTACATATTTATTTATGTCCTCTGTAATCCTCTTGGTAACACTGGGGGGATTCCCGCGAAAAGAACTTACATAAGCGCCGTCATATCTTATGCTGTATCTGTTCGGGACATAATAACCTGTTACATTGCTCAACCGTTCTTTTACAATCTCTTTATTTTCCGAATCCAGATATACATCTATAAATTCGTTCACAGCTTCTTCGCCTTCCCCTATTAAAATCGCATCGAAAAATTCGGCAACGGCTTCGGGATTCAGTGTGAAATAAGCTCCTCCTCCGATAATAAAGGGGTGAAATTTATTTCTCTCTTTCCCGTAAAACGGAATTTTGTTTACCTTAAAAAATTTAACAAGATTAAAAATATCCATTTCAAAGGGCATGGAAACCGCAATAATATCAAAATCAGATATACTTCTCCGTGAATTATACGATTTCGATATATACTTCTCGTCAATTGCAAACAACTCACACAACGTATCTTCCCTTCGGTTAAGTATATCATAAATTGTCAGATATCCGAGGTTGGATACTGCTGTCTCCAATTTATTGGGGTAAAACAGAGCAACTTTTACAAGGGCTTCTTTTTTAATTTTTACCGATGAGTTTTTCAAATTCCTCTTCTGATATGGTTTTTATATTTAATTTCAGGGCTTTTTCGTATTTTGAACCGGGATTCTCTCCTACAATCACATAATCCGTTGCTTTGCTTACAGATTCGGTAGAATGCCCCCCCATCGATTCTATGAGATCTTTTATCTCCTGTCTTGAGTAATTTTTAAGGCTGCCAGTCACTACTATTTTCAAGCCTTTCAGAGGTTTTGGGCCTGATTCCATTTTCTCGCTTTCCATTCTTACCCCGAAATTTTTTAGTTTCTCAATCAAATCCCTGTTTCTTGCAGTATTAAAAAAATCCGTAATACTTTCGGCGATTTTCGGTCCCACTCCCTCAATAGAGGCGAGATCATCCGATTTTGCCTCCGCTAATTCATCTATATTTCGATACTTCTTCGCAAGAATTTTGGCGGTATTTATACCGACATACCGAATTCCGAGTGCATACAGTACCCTGAAATAATCACGATCTTTACTCTTTTCAATGGCTGCAATGAGATTCTCGGAGGATTTCTTTCCCATCCTCTCAATGGACATGAGCTCTTCCGGTTTTAATGTATAAATCGATGCAATATCTTTAACAAAGCCGGTGTCAACCAATTTTGAAATTAATTCCTCCCCCAACCCCCTTATATCCATGGCGTTTCTTTCGGCAAAATGTTCTATTCGTCTCTTTATTTGAGCGGGGCAATTGATATTTATACATCTTATTGCCACTTCATCAGGCAATTTTACCAATTTGCTTTCGCATACCGGGCATATCTTCGGCGGAAGAATCTCCTTTTCGTTTCCCTTTCTGTAGGATGATTCATATCCCACTATTTTAGGGATAACATCCCCGCCTTTTTCTACAACAACCGTATCACCTATTTTAATCCCGAGCCGTTTGATTTCATCCATATTGTGAAGCGTTGTCCTCGATATAGTGGAACCCGCCAAAAAAACAGGTTTAAGAATTGCTACGGGTGTCACTATGCCTGTTCTTCCCACCTGAAAGATTACATCTTTAAGTTCTGTCCTTGCCTGTTTGGCTTTAAATTTGTATGCAATAGCCCACCGCGGTGCCTTAGCAGTATTGCCCAATTTATCATGAAAATCCAATCTGTTGACCTTTATTACCATGCCATCGGTCATATAGCGTTGTTCTTCCCTCAATTTATCCCAACTGTTTATCGCATCTATTACTTCATTAATACCCGTTGCCAGCGCATTATTTTCTATCACGGGAAGCCCCAATTTTCTCAATCTTTTAAGTGTATCAAAATGGGTAGAAATATCCGGGAATATTTGCCTGCTAACCGAATGAATAAAAAGATCCAGGTTTCTCTTTGCAACCTCTTTCGGATCCAAAAGTTTTAACGAACCTGCTGCGGCATTACGCGGATTTGCAAACGGTTTTTCCCCGGATTCTTCCCTTATCTCGTTTAGCTCAAGAAAGGTATTTCTATCCATAAAGACCTCTCCTCTGACGTCAATATCAATGGTTGCATCTAGCAATTTTAAGGGCAAACGCTTTATCGTCTTAATATTTTCGGTTATATCATCACCAACAATACCGTTTCCGCGCGTAGCCCCCAATTTCAGGACCCCTTTTTCATAAACAACCCTGACGGCAACGCCGTCTATTTTCGGTTCGACGGTATATTCAATGTCTTCGTTGACACCCAACAATTCCTTAATCCTGCGATCAAATTCCCTTATTTCATCAAAATTGTATGTGTTATCCAAACTGAGCATGGGCAATTCATGACGAACGGACTTGAACTCTTTCAGAGGTTCTCCCCCGACTTTTTGAGTCGGAGAATCCGGGGTTATCAGTTGAGGAAATTGTTCTTCGAGAGAAACCAACTCTCTGTACAATTCATCATATTTTTCATCGGATATCTCGGGATCGGCAAGTATATAATATCTGTAGTTATGATAATTAATCCGGTTCCTTAATTCCTCAATTCTTTTTTTCGCTTCTTCTTCTTTCATTTAAAAAAGGGGAGCTTATGCTCCCCTCCCTTTACTTTTCGTTTTCCTTTTCCAGTTTACTCTCTTCAATAACTTTTTCCGCTATTTCATGGGGAACGGGCTCATACTTTGCGAATTTCTGTGTAAAACTACCCTTTCCCTGAGTCATTGAACGCAACTGAGTCGAATATTTGTACAATTCCGCTTGCGGTACCAGTGCGCGGATGATTTGTTGTTTCCCTTTTGCTTCCATCCCGAGAATTTTTCCTCTTCTTGAACTGAGGTCCCCCATTACATCGCCCATGAAGGATTCCGGAACGGAAACTTCTATTTCCATAATCGGTTCGAGAAGTATGGGATCCGCTTTGGGCATTGCATTTTTAAATGCAAGAGAAGCGGCAACCTTAAATGCCATATCGGAGGAATCTACCGAATGATATGATCCGTCATAGAGTGTCGCTTTTATGCCTACCATTTTATATCCCGCAAGAAAACCGTTTTCAAGAGCCTCTTTCAATCCTTTTTCAACGGAAGGAATATAATTCCTCGGAACTACACCACCGACAATTGCATCTACAAACTCGAATTCACCTTCCTTTAACGGCTCGAATTTAACCCACACATCACCGTACTGTCCGTGTCCGCCGGATTGTTTTTTGTATTTTCCCTGAGCTTCGGCCAATTTTCTAATCGTTTCCCTATAGGGAATTTTCGGTTTTTTGACCTCAACCGAAACACCGAATTTTGATTTCAGTTTCTTTATCATAATGTCGAATTGGGCTTCCCCCATTCCGAATATAAGTGTCTGTTTAAGTTCGGGATCAAATTTGTATATGAATGTGGGATCCTCATTGTTCAGTCTTGTAAGACCTGCTGCCACTTTCTCTTCATCATTCTTATCCTTGGGCTCAATGGCAAGAGAAATTGTGGGTTCGGGGAATTCTATTTTATCCACAATCACGGGATTCTTTTTATCCGTTATTCTGTGGTTCGTTTTAACGCTTTTCATCTTTACAAGCAGACCAATATCTCCCGCTCCCAGCTCACCGTCAACTTCGATTCTCTTATTTCCCGTCATTATGTAAAGTTGATTAACCTTTTCACTGTTACCCGAATCAAAATCGTATATTTCGGAACCCGGTGTAATTTTCGAAGAGTAAAGCCTGACAAAGTTCATTTCGCCTAAGTGAGGGTCTATTATCGTTTTAAATACGATGGCGGATAAAGGGGAATCTGCATTGATCTCAACTTCATTCTCCGAGACATCATACCCTTTAATGGGATAGAGATCCGCAGGTGAAGGTGCATACTTTGCCAAATAATCCAGAAGCAGCCCTGTCCCGAAATTTACCGATGCATCAGTGTAAAGTATCGGATAAAACGTACCGTTTAGAATGCCGGTTTTTATTCCCTTTTCTATTTCCTCATCGGATAAGGATAACTCTTCCAGATATTTTTCCGTTAATTCATCCGTTGTCTGGGCAACCGATTCCACAAATTTTTCCATTGCCTCTTCGACTTGGCTGCTATATTCCGAGGGGATTTCTCCCTCTTCAACTTTACCGTCTTTATAAAAATAGGCTTTTTTTGTAAGGAGATCTATAACACCTTTGAAATCCAATCCTTCCCCCATAGGCAATTGAACCGGAACAGCCTTAGTGCCGAGAATATCTTTAATTTCGTTCAAAAGTTCTTCCTGTTTTGCATGTTCTTTTGCTATCTTGTTAATGACAATGAACATGGATTTGTTGTCTTTTGAAATCAGTGAGTATGCCTTTTCCGCTCCCACATCAAATCCGGAAAGAGCGTCAAATACTAGAATTGCGCTGTCTACGGCTTTTACCCCCGAATAAACATCAGCTATAAAATCGATATATCCGGGAGTGTCCAAAAGTGTAAAAGATTTTCCCTGCCACTTGAAATACGCTGTTGAAAGACTGACACTCATTTTTTTATCAATTTCATCTTCATTATAATCAAGAATACTATTTCCTTCATCAACCTTATTTAACCTGCTTGTAACCTTTGCGTTAAATAAGAACGCTTCGCCGAGTGATGTTTTCCCTACGCCGTTATGGCCAAACAGACCTATATTTCTTACATCTTTAATATCAATTCCTTTCAAGTTTGTCCTCCTTCTTAAAATTTTCCATATATACCATTATTCGCTATTTATGTCAATATAAAGAAAAAAGCATTTTATGGTACAATCACATTTAAGTTTTACAATATCACAGATATAAATTTTGCTCTGTCTTTTCTGTTTATAATATTTTTATACCTTGTTGACCTTATGAAATATATGGTTTATAATCATATTGAGGAATTTATAAAATTTAAAAGAAAGGAGGTAAAATAATTTAGTAAATAATAGGTAAATGTTAATGTTTCAAAAAGGAGAGAAAAATGAAGAAGTTATTTTTAGGAGTGTTGTTGGTGTGTTTTATGTTCACGGGAATTTTCGCAGAGGTTACGGATATTGAGATTGCCAACTCAGGCAACGTATTGTCCTTCGAACAAACCTTCGATTACAGTAGTATAGGTTCAGGAAATCAATTTTTAAACGCAACATTTGATGATCCTTCATATGTTGATAACAGCAGATGGAATGATGATATACTCGTAATGAGCCACGGAGTGCCGACAGGTGGTAAATTGTCAACCGATGTGGACATTACAAACGGTGACATATATGTCTCTCTTTTGGTCCCTCATTCGGGATATGATGATACGGTTTACACATACAAATCAACAGACGGAGGCATGACATGGAATTCCATTTGGACTTATGGTGGAAATTCAGTAGCAGGAGAAATAATTGACCAAAAAATAATTGTAGGTGAAGGATATTTTTTTAACTTTGTTATGTTTGACGGTTCAGGCTCGAACAGTAGTAACGGTTTATTTGTACATGCCGAAAAAACGGATTTCAGTAATAGTTATTGGGTACCTATAATCCCAGGTGGCGACAGCCTCGCAAATTTTTCCGTTGACAGAAATATTGAAACTCCGGCTTTTTACTTTATTGCCTATTCTACAAATAACGGTCATATCCGCAGAATCAACAGTTCCGATACATGTAATACATGGGGGAATGCGGGATATGTATCAAATAATGGATCAAAGCCTTCTGTAGCAGCAGGAGGAGACGGTTACGTTTACATAGCCTCCCAGGATACAACAAATTATAAAATTACTGTCTTGAGATATACAAATAACCAAGTTTCCCCTTCAATAAAAGTAACAAATGTGGATAGCAGTGACAATGGTATATATAACCCAACAGTTGCCGCTGAGAGAACAGCACCCGGTGATTCACAAGTAGCCTGGTTGCTCTACAGCCGCACAAATTCGAGCAGCAATAAGAGTATTCGGACAACATACACAACAGACGGCGGCAATACATGGGCAACACCAGGGATATGGGGTCCGGTCAATCAAACTCATGATACGTGGAATATGATTTACCCGTATGCAAGAGTTTCATATGACAGTTATTTACTCAGAGCCGTCGCAACTATCAGAGAAAACAGCACAAACTACGATTCATTGGTATATGCATATAGCACCCCGGCAAATCCGGATACATGGGATGGGAGAATCATTCTCAATGAACACAGAATTACCGGAGAATTCGGAGCCGTGGTTTCCCATAGTGACGATTGTCTGGGCGGTTACATTGTTTACAGAGAATACGGCAGCTCTAATATATGGTTCGATGCATTCAATTGGAATGGTATTAGAGATAAAAAGGGAATCGTTAATTCAATTACAATGAAAGTAACTCCCAATCCCGTAAGAGGAAAAGCTACATTGTATTATTCCCTAACCAATCAAGGGCTCGTTAAAATATCACTATACGACATGACAGGTGTTCTTGTTAGAAACGTTTACAATGGTTCACAAAGTGCAGGGAATCATTCAGTCAATATCAAAAGCACAACATTTAAACCGGGAGTATACTTTATAAGGCTTGAAACCGACAATGGTGTGAATACAAAGTCAATTACGGTTCTGAAATAAATTTCAATTTTCAATTAAAAAGGGCGGAGTTTAACTTCGCCCTTTTATTTTAAATTGTTAAAAATTTAAATTTTTAGTATATTATTAAATAGTGCTTCAAAGCGTTTTGCAATATTTTTTCTCGAATAGGACATCGCAAATTTTCTTGCATTTCTAATTATTCTATCCCTTTTCTTTGAATTTTTCAGCAATTTATGCACAGCATTTGTAATCTCTTCCGTATCATTACCATCAACAAGCATTCCCGTTTCTCCGTCTTTAACTATATCAATAAAACCGCCCGAGCGAGATAAAATAACCGGAACACCTGACAACATCGATTCAATGGCGACCATACCGAATCCTTCATTTTCGGACAATAAAAGAAAAACATCAACATTTCTCATTTTTTTTGCAATTTTTTCCCTGGGCATAGGAGGGATAATCTTAACATTGTGGAGATTCATTCTGTTAATCATTTCATAAATCTCATTTTCTATCTCTCCCGAACCCACAATATGAAATTCGATTTTATCATTCCTAAACTTGTCGGCAACCATCAAAATCCTGTCTACCCTCTTCTGTTTGGAAAAACGTGCCACAGTAAGGACCACACTTTTCCGGCTTCTGTTTTTCTTCGGGTAAAACAGTTCTTCTTCAACAGGCATGGGAATAATCTCTATTTTTTTCTCATCTATTCCGTAATTCACAAGTGTTTTTTTTATAAAAGAGGAAACAACGACAAATCGATCCGTGCGTTTAGCCAGCCATTTTAAGGCTGTCCTCAACAATTTAATTTTGCCTATAAGTCTGACATCTGTTCCATGAAGGGAAATTACAAAGGGTTTTTTATATGACTTCGTTAAAAATGACAACGGAATACCGAAGGGAATCCACCAGTGGAGATGAACAATATCCACATCTTTTATGTTTTCCTTAACGCATCGTAATGCCGAATTAATGAAATCTTTTAAAACAATAATATTAAACGGAGATGAAAAAGCGATTTCATGCATATTCCCCCTGTACGCAAGTATCTCTCTGCTTTCCCCGGCATATCTGAATCGCTCGACAAAAATTCCGTTCATACTTTCCCTCTCCTTCAAACCTTTTGCATGAGGTGCCAAGACCTTTATCTCTGCACCGAGGGAATTTAGTCCTTCAAAAAGTGTTAAAAGAAAACGGGAAATATAATCATTCTCGTATCTAACGAAGCTATGTGTTATTTCTAATATCTTCATTTTTATTTTTTCCCATTTCAGTTATTTTAAAATATAGATAGAAAACTCCAAAAAGCAGAAAATCAGTAACAATAAAGGAAATTCTCGTGAGAACGGCAAAGGTGGAAGATACAACGGGGGGATATTTCAAATTAAGCAAAAAAGCTATAGCCCCTTCTCTCACACCCAAACCTCCCGGGGCAAACAAAGAAGCATAGCCGATAACCCAGGAAAGGGCATAGGAGGAAGCGAGGTCGATAAGTGCAATTTTTATGGAAGAACCGGCAAACATGAGCCAAAAGGCAAGCCCCGTCATACCCCATAAAAATATATATATGATAAGATATAGAAGTATGTCCGTGTATTTCATTGTAAAATTCTCATGAAGTTCTACTTTTCTTATCTTGGATAAAATTTTAAGTATCTGTTTCAAAAAAAACGGATGCAAAAGGACAATTAGAATCGGCAACGATACGGACAGATATTTTACCCAGGCAGCGGTAAAAATACCCCCTACCAGTGTTCCCCATAAAAAAACGATAATCGATGCGACACCGGAAATAACCGTTTCAAGAAGCATGGTTATCACAATGACCTCTCCGTACGCCTCTTTGGTAAGCATTATTCTTCCGGCGAATTGCCACACCTTCCCCGGTATATACTTTCCCACATTGGAATAAACCCATGATTTATAGGCTTGCCTCACTCCGATTTTTGTCCCGAACTTACTCAAAATAGAACGCCAAATAAGGGGATAAGCACATACAACCAGTGATAATAAAACAATACCGATTATAAGCGATAAAATTTTAAATGTCTTAAACAATTTTACCGTTTCATTCCAGTTCTTTATAAACGGTTTTAAAACATAAAGCAAAAGAATAACGATTAAAATTCCGCCTATGATTTTAACAACGGGATGTTTCCAAAAATTTTTCATGCTCGTATTATATATTATTCGCCGTTATTGTCAAATGTGACCTTCCTTAACTCCGGCTTTTTTATACGCCATCCCCCTTTAATGAAGAGATTTACAATCAATATGAAAACACCGAAAATTAAAAATGCCGCAGCAATTGAAAATTTATCGGAAATAAAACCGAAAAGAGGTGCCAAGACAATCATAAATATTGACTTAAACTGATCGTCCACGGACATTACCGTAGCTCTTTCGTTTTTATTCATATTATCACCACAAACATCAACCACAAGAGGCCTTCTTGCATCTTTCATCAGATAGAGGAAGAAATAGAGCAAAATTACGATCCATATCATATCCATACGAATTATAAAGAACAGAAGTACAAAAATCACACCCATAATATCAAACATCAAATTCATAAGGGAAAATGAGTTAACAAATTTGTTTAACCTGAACACGTTTCTTGAAGCCGAAGAACTGAATATGTAAAATACGCCGTAAATTATACCAAGCATTATCTTGACATTTGACTTCTGCGGCAGTGTTTTTATTAAAATTAAGCCACTCGCTATTATCAAACCTTTCATAAGGGGTTGAATATAATCTTTTACCGTACTGAATATACCGTCATACAGTGATGAACTGATAAGCACCTTCGTGAGGAATATATTTCCGAATATAGATTTCATCTTTTCCACCGTTGACGTCATAAATCTTTTTATGCTCATATCCGTTTCCGTGATCTGATCCAGAGAATCCGGGTAAGACAAAATAAGCAAAAAGTCTAGTATGTAAGGAACAATGGAAATGATAAAAATCCATTTCATGGCAGGTATGTTAAGAACAAAAAGAATGGAGGTGAATGCCGCAAGAGAAGAACCGAGAAGCGAAAAAGATCTCGTTCTTCCGTAAACGAATGTTTTCTCCGAAAACCACCCCTTCTGCTCGAGATAGTAGTAGATCATAGCTTTGTGTGTTCCCGATCTGAACGCCTCTCCAATAGCGAACATAATCATACCTATTGCGGCAACCAAAAAATTCGTCGTAAAGAAGAAAATAACAAACGAAATGATATACGATGTGAAACAGATAAGCAGCGATTTTTTCTTGCCGTAGTTATCGGCAAATATACCCGTGGGAATTTCTATGATATAGACCGCCGCTTCTCTTATGGAATAGAGAATCCCTATGTAAAAAAGGGAAAAACCGAGAGACAAAAAATAGATATAGAGATATGGTTCAAAGAATTTAAGGTTCTTAAAAAAGCCGTAAAAGCAAAACTTCCAGATTTGCGGGTCACTTTTAATCTTTGAGTAAAGTTCTTTCATTTTGCAACCACTCCCGTTCTTTAAATCCGACTACACTTTTACCTGAATTATTATATTGTAAAATGAGAATATTATCAAATAGAAACACAGCTCTTATTCGGAATCAATCTCAACCAGGGGGACATACATTTCATCGGAAGTCAAACCCGCATGATGAGCCTTAAATTTAATCGGTTTTCTTAAATCTTGTTTATACCGCATCTTAAAAACCGATTTTGATGTCGCTATCGCAAAATAATCACCGGCGAAATCATCTATTTTTTTATGAGGCAAACCGTCTCCAAGTAATTTTTTTTCAAAAAATTCCCTTCGTGACAGGATTAAAAAATCCGTTTTGTATTTTGAGATTGCTCTATTAAAATCCCTCTCTTTTTCTTTCTTCACAAAGAATGTACAAAAACGAGGTTCCGGGAATACGGGCATTATCAACGTATCCATTAAATCCATATCTTCGTCAATGTAGATATATCTGTCAATATCGGTAAGTCCGTGGTCGGCAGTTATAAAAATCGTACTGTTTTTCCCATTTAATAAATCGCTAAGTTTTTCAATCTCATCAAACGCTTTAACCATGTAATCCGAAACCACATCGGCATATACGCCGTTTAAATGCTCTAACCCGTCCGGATTTACGGAATAGGCAATAATAAGTTTTTTCCCTTTTTCTTCTCCCGCTGTCTTGCCTATTGCGGAAAACATATCAGATATTTCCTTGTATGGAATAATCCTCGCTGGAGATGAGGTGGCGAGGGAAAAATCGCTTTCGGCTATATATTCGGGTGTAATCTTTATCAGCTCAACCGAGGGGTCGTGTAAATGAATCTTATTGAATATACTCTCAATGTTTAAAATAGCATTCAGATTGTAAGATTTCCCCAATGCTTCCCCTGTGGAGGATTCGATTTTCGGTAAAACATCTATTATTTTCCCGAATTCTTTGAAATACAGAGACCATCCTATAACCCCATGTTCCAAGGGGGACTTCCCCGTCATTATGCTTGTAATTGCAGAAGCTGTTGTTGGGGGGAAAATAGATGTTAATTTGCGAATATTTTTCCATTCTACATTGACTTTGTCCATCATATACTCAAATAGATTATATCCCATGCCGTCCAGTATTATTAAAATTATATTATCCCTCGATGCAAGTTTTTCCGAATCAAAATCCCGAAGCGGTTTATGTCCAATATCAACA
>WFRF01000046.1 GCA_015486655.1 Caldifarciminota bacterium
CTAAACGGAGCTTTATCCGTGATACTACTCCATTTTATGGGCATATACGGTCCTGCCGTTTCCTTTCTTGCCACAACGATTTTGCAAATTACCGTTCTCGTTTATTTTATAGTAAAAACAATTGGCACAAACATCTCCGCTTTGTTTCCCGCAAATAACATGGTAAGCTACTTTTTAATTGCAATTTTGTCATCCATACCGCTTTTCATTTTAAAATTAAAATTCTCGGGATTGCAATTGCTGATAATGGAAACTGCTGTTTTCTCAGCTGTTTTTATGGTATTATATTTAATATGGAGGAAGATTTTTGAGAGATATTGATAAATTCAGAGAACGAATAGGCAACATCAATATTTATTTCTCCGGGGAAATGGAGGTCGCTCTGAGGAAATACGGCTTTAAAACAGAAACCGTTCCCATATATTATAAGGATACCCCCATAGGATTAAAAACAAACTATTACAGGCGATTTAAAATCTCCTCGCCGCCTTTCCTGTTCCCTTTTTATGGTATATATATTGACAATGCATTTGTATCCAAACATCCGGAAAGAGCCTTTTCCGCCCTTCAATCGGTAACAAAAAACCAAAAAAGGCAATTCCTGTTTTCCCTATTCTCCCTCCCACCCGAAATAAGAGATATAAGGGCATTCAAGGAAAACGGGTGGAAGGAGACGGTAAAATACACATACAGAGTGTTTAAAGGAAATGCGGTACTGAAATCGACAAAAACGAGAAAGATAAAAAACATTGACAGGGACAATTTCAACATATCAGAAGCTCAAAATGCCGACAATCTTTACTCGCTTATTAAATCCGTAAATGATTCGAAGAAGAGAATCACGCCTTACACAAGGGAATATCTGAATTTAATTTTCGAGAACCTCCTTACAAAGCAGAGAACCATTTATGAAATTAAAGATAAAGATGGAGGTTGCCTGGCTTCGGCATTTATATTGAGAGACAACAACTGCAGCTATCTATTCGCCAATGCAATTCATGAAAAGATTAAAGATACAAACCTAAATTTGTTTTTCTTGAAACAGGTAATTGAAAAGGAATTAGAGATTAATGATTGTTTTGATTTACAGGGGGCAAATACTCCCTCAATAGTTAGATTTAAACAAAATTTCAATGCCGTTTTAATCCCCTACTTTCATATCAAAACGGGATTGGATTTAACCAATTTAATAAAAGTAAAGGGGGAAATAAGGAAATGGTTAATCCATTAAAAGAACTTCTCTATCTGTCCGGCTTACAATCTCTGGTTAACGCCAAGGATATAGAACTGGGTTATAATATTGACGGTAAGAAAAAATTTAACATTATTTTTGAACATTCAAACTCAAAAAGAAATGTAAATCTGGAAAACAGTAACATTGAAGTTTTCTCCTCTTCCCCGTCACTCTCCCATGCAACCAACAGGACACTTTTGTTTTTTGACATTCCAAAAACAATTGAAGAATATTTAAGCGGCTCTCTGTATAACCCTGATTTACCATCTGTTGATCTTATAGCACGATTCTTCAGAAATACCGTTAACTCTTTTCTGGCCGGTTTCGGAATTCAACTTCCTGTTATTTACCCTCTTCCCCAAAACAAACCGCTGCTTTTTCTCTCGCATGATATTGATTTACTCCGTTATTCAAAAAAATATGACCTCTTTCGATTGGGTAAACTGAAACGACTGTCTGACTATTTTGCCCTTTTTAATCTCAAATATGACAGATATTGGAATATTGACCGGATAATAAATTGGGAAAGAGAAAATAAACTTAAGAGTACATTCTTTTTTATTACGGCTAAAAGAGACAAACATGCAAAAAGATACTCTTTAAGAGAAGCCGCTTCCACAATTAAGCTCCTACAGCATAACGGATATGAAATAGGTCTACACCTGCCCGATTTTGACAAAATAAACGGTAAAATTGTTAAAAGAGAATACGGAAAACTTATCCGTTATGCGGATATTACGGGAATGCGAAAACACTATCTTGCCGATAACTTTAACGATTATATAGAATCCGTCCAAAATTCACCTGTTAAATATGATTCAAGTGCCGGGCACAGGGATAGAATAGGATTTAAGATAGGGACATCCTACCCCATATGGTACGGCGATATTCTTGAGATTCCCCTCTTCTTAATGGATTCCGCTTACATAAACTCGAAACAAAAGAATCAAAAGAATCTTTTTGACTTTTTCGATTCAACAGGCGGAATCTGCTCCATCCTGTTTCACAATCATATTCTCGCTCCGGAATACGTCAGGTGGTGGAATAATATCAGAGAGTTAACGGAAAACCTGCACTATCGAATTAACAATTCAATGACCGGAAAAGAAATTTACGGGTGGAGAAAACAGATAGATTCACTTTCGGTTTCTCTTATAAATCGGAAAGTAATCATAAATACAAATAAAAGTTACAGTGATTTCCCGATTACCGTAGAATATAAAAACAGAAAATTCAATTTTTATGCAATGGAGGCAAAAAATGAAAAGGTTATTAATTAGTGTCATAATCATTGTCATTTTCTCTTCCTGTTCATTACTGCAAACAATACAGACGGTTCAAAAACCTGAAATCAACCTTAAAAGTGTTTCCATAGGCGCAATTGGATTAACAGAGGCTACCATCAACCTGTATCTTAATGTGAACAATAAAAATTCTTTCTCCATTAATCTGTCAAAACTCGATTACAATATTTCAGTGAACAACTACTTGGTAGGAAGCGGAATAAAAAACAATATTAGTCTTGGTGCTTCCAAGTCAACCGTACTGGAACTTCCTATAACAGTTAAATACTCCACTTTTCCTGATTTATTTAAATCAATAATCAACAAAAGAGCGTTAAATTACAAGGTATACGGAAGAGGATATTTGAATACATCATTTACAACATTCTCATTCCCTTATTCAACGGAAAAACAACTTTCATTTTGATTGTTTTCTCCCGATTGAGTCATCCTGAACTTGATCCGGAATCTCATCACTTCCAACTTATTACTTACTACCTATTTTCAAGCATGGCCGCTCCACTTTAAGGGGAGCTGTCCGGTTTGCCGGACCGAGGTGTATTATGAAAATCTCATTCTCTCTATATTCCACTCTCGTTACATACTCGCCTTTTCAGGCTTGCTTTCTCAAATTAAATGCTTAATTTATATTGAATCTGCCGATTCCCCTCTTCTTTCTCCCCTTAGCAAGTTCCTTGTATATTAGATCAAACAAATCTGCTTTCAGTTCTTTGCTTAATTTATCATTATCCACTATTCTTTTATATAAGTTCATATTCCGATTCGGCAATTTATTTATTTCTTGATTAAAATATTTATCAAAAACTACTCTTATATTCTCTTTCTTGGGTAGCATAAATGAATTTTAATGTTAATTCAGGGTCGAGGCAAGTTGCTTTATTGTAATTTTCATTACCCCTTTGATGATAGCCCGCGGTGGTTAAATGAGCAATGATATGATTCTGGAATGCCTTTTCGGAAGTATCAGTTTTCATTTTTGCTCTCCTCGTTTTTTAACACATACCAGACATTATTCCCTCCGCCTTTTCTAATAATTTTATTTTGCTTAATTAATGATCTTAGGTCACGGGCGGCAGTATCTTTGGCTACACTAAATTGATTCATAATATCGAGGGTTTTAATAACTTCGTTTTCTATTTGATAATCAAGAATCCATTTCTCCCTTGCTTGTTTGTCGGATTTGCTTCGGATTTGCTTCGGGTTTACTTCGGGTTTGCTTCGGATTTTCCTGTAGAATACAACTTCAAAAAACATTCCTGTTTTAAACTCAACTCTGATATTGTCTTTTTTTGCTAATCTCCGTATCCTTTTGATTCCGGAACCAGCTTTTTCAACCAATTCCAACCGATAAACAAGATCAACTAAAATAGGATTTATAAATACACTTCTTATTTCCGAGTTCTTTCTTGCGACAAAGTCGCATTATTGTCATTCTGAACTTGTTTCAGAATCTCATTAATGCCTTGAACTCGCTTCAAGGTTACATTAAAATATTTCTAACTTCTCAGTTCTTACTTATAAATGAATTCCCCTCTGCAAGAGAGGTGGCGCGC
>WFRF01000047.1 GCA_015486655.1 Caldifarciminota bacterium
TATCAGGTGGGGACCGGTTTTATGGTTGGTTTACCCGGGGAAACAATGGAAGATTTTATAAACAATATAGTTCTTGCAAAAAAAATTGATCCCGATATGATAGGTATAGGACCATTTATACCGCAAAAGGACACTCCTCTCGGGAATTACGGTAAAGGCAGTGTTATAAATACGTTAAAAGCGATAGCATTATTGCGGATAAACCTAAAAAGGGCGCATATACCGGCTACCACGGCGCTTGCCACATTGGATGATAGAGGACTAGAAAAAGGACTTCGTAGCGGAGCCAACGTGATTATGCCGGATTTCACTCCTGATAAAGAGAAGAGCAAGTATGTTATTTATGACAATAAAAGAAGAATAACTCTGGAATCTGCAAAAAAGGCGGCAAAGGACGCAAACAGGGAGCTATCTCTTGAAAGGGGGGACTCTCTAAAGAGAAAGGAGGCCGTGTATGAACGTTGATAAAATATTGAAAAGGTACAATTCCGACAGAGAAAACTTAATACAGGCTCTGCACGACATACAAGACAATACGGAGGGTAATTATCTGAGAACGGGAGATCTTAAAAAGGCAGCGGATTATTTTCATATGTCATTATCCGAGATAAACGGTGTTGTGGAATTTTATTCGATGTTTTCTAAAAAACCGCGAGGGAAGTATATTATACGTGTGTGCCAGTCGCCGCCCTGTTATATAAAAGGAGCTTTTAATGTTCTCGGTGAGCTGAAAAATCTTTTAGGTATAGATTTGAATGATACAACCAAAGATAAACTTTTTACGCTTGAAACCACAAGTTGTCTGGGGGCATGTGATGAAGCTCCCGTGATGTCCGTTAACAATATAATATACGGAAAGTTAAACACTGAAAAAATAAAAAATATTATAAAGCATTACAGAGAAGAAAAACGGGGAAAATGAAATTGGAGGCAATATGACAAAGAAAGTTAAAATATATGTCGACAATAAAGAGATTCTTGCTGAAGAAGGGGCGAACCTTTTGCAGGTGGCAAGAGATTCCGGTATCGACATTCCGGGTCTTTGTTATTATGAAAAAGTAACTCCCACGGGCTCATGCAGATTATGTCTTGTAAAGATAGAGGGAGAAAACGGAATGATTCCGTCTTGTACCATAAAGGTAAGAGACGGCTTAAAGGTAACTGCATTTGACAATGAACTGGAGGATGTCAGGAAAACAATTGTTGAATTGCTCATTTCCGAACATAAATTGGGGTGTATGACTTGCGACACGGCTTCCTCATGCGCCCTTGAAGATTTGGCATATCGTTATAATGTAACGGTGGATAATTTGCCTTATGATGTTAAAAATGAATTTGAGCCCGTTGATGATAGTTCCCCCGTATTAGCATACGATCCCAATAAGTGTATAGTCTGCGGAAGATGTGTAAAGGCTTGTTACGAGATTCAGGGTAAAGGAATAATAGATTTTATCGGTAGAGGTATTGAAACGAGGATTGGAGCCGATTTAGGGGATTTGTGGGGCAATTCCGCTTGTGACGGGTGCGGTGAATGTATACAGGCATGCCCTGTGGGAGCTTTGTTTGAAAAGGCATCTCAGGGAAAAGGAAGGAAATGGGAAATTGAAAAAGTTGAAACGATATGTCCTTATTGCGGGGTCGGTTGCAGGATTGAAGTTGAGAAAAAGGGAAATGAAATTGTTAGAATTAACGGTGTGGACAAAGGACCTGCCAATGAAGGAAGACTCTGTGTTAAAGGTAGGTTCGGTTATGAATACGAGATGAGCGAAGAACGGCTGACAACACCATTAATAAAGGAGAAGGGTAAATTCAGAAGAGCTTCGTGGAGTGAAGCGCTTGATATTGTGGCTGATAGATTTGCCGCAATTAAAAAGAATTATGGTAGTGATTCAATTGCAGGATTAGCCTCAGCAAAATGTACAAACGAAGAAAATTACATTTTTCAGAAATTCATGAGAGCGGCAATAGGAACAAATAATGTTGACCACTGTGCAAGGCTGTGTCACGCAAGTACTGTAGCTGGACTTGCAAGAGCTTTCGGCAGCGGTGCAATGACCAACTCAATAAAAGAATTTGAGTTTGCGGATTGCATTCTCGTGACAGGCTCCAACACAACCGAAACACATCCCGTAATAGCTACCTACATCAAAAATGCCGTTCTTAAACACGGGGCTAAACTAATTGTAGTGGATCCTCGAAAAATAGATCTTGTAAAGTATGCAACATTGTGGTTAAGACAAAAGAACGGTACCGATGTTGCCTGGGCTAACGGAATGATGAATGTTATTGTAAACGAAAACCTCCAAGACGGAAAATTTATTGCCAATCGTACAGAGGGGTTTGAAGAGTTCAAGAAAGTCATCGAAGAATATACTCCTGAGAGGGTAGAAAAAATAACGGGTATCCCCAAAGAAAAAATAATAGAAGCAGCCAGGATGTATGCCGGAGCTGCCAATTCTTCCATCGTGTTTTCAATGGGGATAACACAACATGTTACCGGTACCGACAATGTTCTTTCCCTTGCCAATCTCGCACTGCTCACAGGGAATGTCGGGAAACTCTACAGCGGAGTAAACCCCCTGAGGGGACAAAACAACGTCCAAGGAGCGTGCGATCTCGGGTCTTTACCCAATGTTTACCCCGGTTATCAGAAGGTTAAAGATCCGAAAATCAAAGAGAAATTCGAGAAGAAGTGGCATGTGAAACTCGACGATAAGGTAGGTCTTTCCGTTGTAGAGATGATGAACGCAGCACACGAAGGAAAGGTTAAGGCGATGTATATCATGGGTGAAAATCCCATGGTGAGTGACCCAAACCTGAACCACGTTGAAGAAGCGTTAAAAAACCTTGATTTCCTGGTTGTGCAGGATATTTTTCTCACCGAGACGGCTCAATTAGCGGATGTTGTATTACCCGCATATTCAAGCTTTGAGAAATCAGGGACATTTACAAATACGGAGAGAAGAATTCAGTTGTTGAACCCCGTTTTAAGGGCTCCGGAAGGTGCAAAAGAAGACTGGGAAATAATACAAGAAATTTCAACAAAAATGGGATACAAAATGCATTACAACAATCAAGGGGAAATTATGGATGAAGCAGCTGATGTTTCGCCGATTTACGGCGGTATACATTTTAACAGACTTGGTAAAAAGGGATTGCAATGGCCATGCAGAGATGATAAGGATCCCGGCACCGTATTTCTGCATGAGGGAAAGTTCTCAAGAGGATTGGGACATTTTTCGCCTGTGGATTATATCCCTCCGGCAGAATTACCGGACAAAGAATATCCCTATTTGCTTAGCACGGGAAGAATGCTTTTTCACTACCACACGGGGACAATGACAAGAAAAGTTACGGCGTTGAATGATTTTGAGCCGGGACCTTATGCGGAAATATCACCTGAAATCGCTAAAAAATTAAAAATCAAGGAGGGAGAAAGTATCCGTGTATCTTCGAGACGCGGTTCCATTATAACAAAAGCCAGAATTACGGAGAGAGTGGCTCCGGAGTCCGTATTTATTCCGTTCCATTTTGCCGAAGCAGCTGCTAACAAACTTACAAACGATGTATTGGATCCCATTGCCAAAATACCTGAACTTAAAGTTGCGGCTTGCAAAGTGGAAAAAATATAGAGGTGTATTATGAAAAAAGAAATAAAAAAAATTCTGATTTCAGTAGAGGATAAAACTATAATTGAAGGAGTCGCTGAATTTGAAAAGATTTTTAAAGAAAAAATCAAAAATAAAGAATTGGAAAAAAGCGTAAAATTATCCCGAACAGGCACGTTCGGAGTGAATACAAAAGGTATTTCCATTGTGATATATCCAGGTGGTGTATTATATTCGGATTTAAAGATACATGATATTGATAAAATATTAAATCAACATATTCTTAAAGGAATTCCCGTTCAAGAATTAATGCCTGAACCTATTAGTGAGAGATTATCGGAGCATGGGTTTAATCCGGAAGAGGCTAAAAACGAAAATAGGATTGTTTTGTCCAATGTGGGGAAAATTAATCCCGAAAGTATTGATGAGTATATTACTTCCGGTGGATACAATGCCGTTAAAGCAATTGCGGAGGAAGGGTTAGAACCGAAGGATATCATAGATATAATAAAGGAATCCGGTTTAAGAGGAAGGGGCGGAGCAGGTTTCCCCACAGGTTTGAAATGGGAAATTACCGCCAAGGAATCTTCGGATGAAAAATATATAATATGTAACGCGGATGAAGGGGAACCGGGAACAAGTAAAGATCGTTTAATACTTGAAGGAGATCCGCATAGAATCATTGAAGGCATGATAATTGCCGGATATGCTGTGGGAGCAGAGAAAGGCTATGTATATATAAGAGGGGAATATAAGATTTCCGTTGAAAGGGTAGTTAAGGCAATAAAAGACGCATATAAGAAAGAATTACTGGGTAAGGACATTTTGGGAACAGGCTTTACATTTGATATTGAATTGAAAAAAGGAGCCGGAGCGTATGTTTGCGGAGAAGAAACGGCATTAATAGAGTCTATTGAGGGGAAAAGAGGTAATCCCCGAATAAAACCCCCGTATCCCGGAGAAAAAGGATTACACAACAAACCTACCGTTGTAAACAATGTGGAAACTTTGGCAAATATAGCTCCCATTATTGTTAACGGCTCAAAATGGTTTCATTCTTTTGGGACTGAAGACTGTCCAGGGACAAAAGTTTTCACTCTTGTCGGTGATATTAAATATCCGGGAATTATTGAATTGCCTATGGGGGTTACATTGAGAGAAATAGTATTTGGATTTGGCGGAGGGATTAAAGCGGACAGGGGGTTAAAGGCTATTCATCTGGGGGGCTCCTCCGGAGCTGTGTTTGATAAATCATTTCTGGATGTACCACTTGATTTTGATAGCGTAAAAAAACAGGGTGGGCTTTTAGGAAGCGGTTCCGTATTGGTTATTGATAATGAAACGGATATGAGAAATTATCTTGAAAATGTACTTTTATTTTTCAAACATGAATCATGCGGACAGTGTATACCGTGCAGGATTGGGACTGCCCGTTTATATGACCTTGTGAAAAAATTAGATAAAAACGGGCAAAATGATGTAATTATAAGCAATATGGAACACCTCACCGATGTGATGTTTAAATCATCTCTCTGTCCATTGGGGCAGTCACTTATCTATCCGGTAAAGAGCATTTTCAAAAATTTTGGTAACGAATTCAAATAAGGAGGTATTTATGCCAACTAATTTTGAATGTAAAAATCCGGCTACAATTGCTGAAACGTTAAGTCGCTCTGTTTGCGTTAAAAAGACAAACGGTGACCCTTGGAATATATTTATTTTAGCCGTTTTTGCCGGTGCCTACATAGCTTTCGGGGCAGAACTGATGACAGTAACAATTCAGGGAATAGGTTCATCAATGGGGTTCGGAATGGCAAAATTATTGGGGGGTGCCGTATTTAGCGTAGGACTCATGTTAGTTGTAATTGCCGGAGCAGAGCTTTTCACAGGGAACAACCTTATGGTTTTAAGTGCCCTTGATAGAAAAGTCGGTTTTGGTAAAGTACTTGGGAAATGGGGATTGGTATATCTCGGGAACTTTGTCGGCTCGATCTTGCTCGTAGCTATTATGTATGGTTCCGGTTTGTGGAAGATGAACGGCATGGGAGTGGGGGTTTCAGCATTGAAAATAGCAACTGCAAAGGTTAATCTACCTTTTTGGGAGGCTTTTTTCAGGGGAATAGGATGTAATTGGCTTGTTTGCCTGGCTGTTTGGATGTCACTAGCTTCAAGAAATGTCGTTGGCAAGATATTTGCCATATTTTTCCCTATTATGGCTTTTGTTGCATCGGGGTTCGAACACAGTATTGCTAATATGTATTTTATCCCCATGGGAATATTCCTGAAGGGTAATAGTGCCGTAGTTAATGCCTCGGGGATTGCGGGAAAATTATCCACACTGAACTGGGGTAGTTTTATCGTCAATAATGAAATTCCCGTTACGCTTGGAAATATCGTGGGAGGTGCTTTTTTCGTAGCTACACTGTACTGGTTTGTGTTTTTAAGAGAAAAATCGCAAAAATGAAAAAGCGAATTATAAGATTTTATAAAAACCATATTGAAGAAAGAGATGATGATATTATCGAAGAATCATGGATAACGATTAACATTAAAGACAATCAAGTATTTAGAGGTATTGTACTTGACGAAGCAATAGAATATTTCGTAACGGGATTTTTGATATCCGAGGGATTTATAAAATCGAAAGACGATATAGAAACATTATCCGTAAAGAATCATATTGCAAACGTAATTTTAAAAAGAGAAACATCCCCGAAGAATAGAGAAGATAAATATCTTTCCCAGGTAGAAAATAATTTAAAAATA
>WFRF01000048.1 GCA_015486655.1 Caldifarciminota bacterium
CCGCATTAAAATACGAACAGGAAACATCCATTGGATAGTAAATATTTGCATAATAAGGCACGGCTGAAATCATTATATTATTATAAACGGATCTTAATTCTTTACTTATTTCCCCTTTTTTGGTTTTAGATTTTTTACCGTACTTTTTCATAAACTCATTTTCATAAAACGAGTTTATGCTCTCGTCCATAAAAGGTTCGTTGTATTCATCCGTTGCAAGAGAGGCATAGAACCACTGGTGTCCCGTTTCGTGTCCTATAACTCGCTCAGAAACACCTTTTTGCTTTTTCCCTATGGATACAGTCTTACCGGTACTTCCGGAGCCTATTATGATAAGTTCGGGGTATTCCATCCCACCGCCAGCAGATATATTTCCGTCGACAACGGTAAGGTGTTTAAAGGGGTATGGTCCGACATTTTTGCCGTAGAAATCTATGGCTCGTTTTGCATATGTTGCGGCGGAATCCCAATCTTTCACATCGTTACGTTTCTTCAATATTTTTATGTCAATACCTTTATATTTGCAGCTCTCCAAAACAAAATCGGGATCTGCGACGAACGCAAAATCGGTCACATTTGTAGCTTTATAGTAAACGGTTTTTTCTTTATCAAATGATTTATTGATTCGAGATTCGCTTGACAATTTTTTCATTCTTTCTATTTCACCATCGGGACCGAGCAGTTCCCCAGTTGCACCTGTTATAAAATTGATGGGAAGTGTAACCATAACGTCATAATCCGCAAACTCCGAATAAAATTCACCTATAAGGTTGTATCCCTCATGATGCCAACCTTTTTTATCATACATTGCCACCTTGGGATACCACTGGGTAAGCTCGAAATGATTTTTTTCATAACCTTCTCTCATGTAAAATTTCGGTATTTTTTCAAAAAAATCTATATCTATGTTTATTGTATCGTTCAATTTCATGGGTTTGGAGAATAGTATATGATACTCATCGCCTTCGTTTACAGTTTTAATTATGGGGTCGGAACTCTTTATATGGGTAATATTAATAAATCCGCGATTCTTGGGAGAAGCAAAAGCGATTGAATAATCTCCACTCTTTTGCATCTCTTTATCCATTCTGCTGCCGGGCTTGAATGCATTGGGAAATAGGTGGATATACATATCTTTCAATCCGTTTCTGTATATATTTGTAAATGTTATGGTTTCCGTTCCTTTTAACGTCTTTGTCACAACATCTAATTTTCCATTTATCCGATAATGTATAGGAGCGGCAAAAACAGATGATGACAACATAAGAAATAGAATAAAAACGATTTTTTTCATAAAACTCTCCTTTTTTATCATTATAACGATTTGTTGTGTTTAGTAAAGAGGAATTTTAAAAATATAAGTATATAGGTACGGAGATACTAACCACATATATGATTCCGTCGCAAGTTTTCAAGTGAGAACTAAGAAGTAGGGTGAGAACGGAGAAGTTAAATGAGTAGTTAAATACTTTTTTATTTTTCAAACATACTCCCATGTGACATTTTGACATTGTAACAATAGGCAATAAAATGTTTATTGACAAATTATTCCATCATGGTAAACTGAAATTAAGTTCCATTGAATAGATCTCTGAGGGAGGTTAAGAGATTGAGAGGTAGTAATATTTCATCTATTTTGGTGTTTTATTCAGGAGAGAGTATCTTTTTATATTTAGCGGTTACATCGGCGGTATACTCTACTTCATACTCTTATCGTCCTACGGCTTATTTTGATTATTCATCAAATATTTTTTCATGATTTTTCTTTAGAACTGTTGATCAAAACGAGGAGGTTTCTATGAAGTACATACTTAATGGTTTGGTAGTTTTATTCGTAGCCCTATCCCTAAATGCTCAGCAGAAGTATGCGATTCAGTGGCAAGATACGCTGTATAAGAGTACTGATTATTTTGCCAGTGGAATAGCGGTTGACGGAAGCGGTAATGTTTATATTACGGTATATTCCCTCAACAGTGATTCAAACTATGATTATCTAACGGTAAGGTATGATTCTCTCGGTAATATGGTCTGGGAAGATACACTGAATAACGGCGGTAATGATTATGCTCGGGCATTAGCGGTAGACAGAAGCGGTAATGTTTATGTTACGGGATCTTCCGATATTGGTTCAAAAGATTATTGCCTCACGGTAAAGTATGATGATATGGGTAATATTGTTCGGGAAGATACACTGTGTGTTGGTGCTCGTCCCAATGGAATAGTGGTAGACGGAAGCGGTAATGTCTATGTTACCGGATATTCCTACAATGGTTCAAATTATGATTATCTTACGGTGATGTATGATTCTCTCGGTAATATTGTCTGGGCGGATACACTGGATAACGGCGGTAATGATTATGCCCGGGGAGTAGCGGTAGACGGAAGCGGTAATGTCTATGTTACCGGATATTCCTACAATGGTTCAAACTATGATTATCTTACGCTAAGGTATGATTCTCTGGGGAACATGGTCTGGGAGGATACACTGGATAATGGCAGTAAGGATTATGCCCGGGGAGTAGCGGTTGATGGAAGCGGTAATGTCTATGTTACGGGATATTCCCTCAACAGTGATTCAAACTATGATTATCTAACGGTAAGGTATGATTCTCAGGGTAATATCGTCTGGGCAGATACACTGGATAATGGCAGTAATGATGAGGCCAGTGGAATAGCGGTTGACGGAAGCGGTAATGTCTATGTTACGGGATATTCCCTCAACGGTGATTCAAACTATGATTATCTAACGGTAAGGTATGATTCTCAGGGTAATATTGTCTGGGCAGATACACTGGATAATGGCAGTAATGATGAGGCCAGTGGAGTAGCGGTAGACGGAAGCGGTAATGTCTATGTAACGGGATTTTACTCTGATGGTTCAAACGATAATTATCTAACGGTGAAGTATGTAAAATATAAGGATGCAGGTATACTATCTATCTGTTCTCCCGATACAGTTGGAATAGACAGCAATTATACACCGGAGATCTGGGTAAGGAATAACTCTTATGAAGACACGTTAAACTTTGATATCGGCGCATACATAGATTCATCGGGGACGAATATGTATGCAGACACGCAGTCTATCTCCGCTCTTGCTGCCGGAGATAGTGTTCTCGTGAGTTTTTCTTCCTGGACTGCGCCTTCTAATCCCATGAATTTGAATTTGAATTTCACTATAATTACATCGGATATGAATCCCGATAATGATACCATCTCAAAGGTATTATATGTAAAGAATATGACAGGGATATTAAGCAGAAGTATAAAGAGAGAAGATATATTAAATATACACGCAATAAATAGAGGAAGTATTTCATTTTCCTATAATATAACAAAGTCCGGAAATTATGAAATAGATATTTATACCATATACGGGAGACTAATCAAGAAGATAGAGGGGAGGGGGGAAGGAAATTACAACGAGAAGATAAAGAGATTACCGTTGGGAATATACTTTTTGAGGTTGAAACAGGGGAATAGAGTTATAAACAAGAAGGTCACGGTAATTAAATAAATATACCGTTTGTGTTACGTCCCGGTATTGTATATTGGTAATTTCCGAAGGGGTATACTCCTTATTTAAAAGGAGATACCCCTTCTTCTATATTATTGCCGGAATAGACTTTAATATCCTTATCCTTATACATTATCCCACAGCCCCATACTCCTATGTGATATTTTGACATTGTAACAACATAATTTCTAAAAAACACTTGACAAAATTTTCAAAGAGGATATATTTAAAAACGGACGGACTTGTCCGTCCGCATATGGAGGTAAGGATGGACGATAGAGAAAAGAAAAGAACAATAATACTTGAGAATGCAGTTAAGGTGTTTTCTCAGGAAGGGTTTGAAGGAACAGATGTAGAGGAAATAGCCAGATTATCCAATGTGGGCAAAGGCACCGTATATAGATATTTCGGGAACAAGGAACAGCTTTTTATGGAATCCTTTCTCTATACGGTAAAGACATTCAGGGATGAGATGGAAAATGTTTTGAAAAGCGATTTGCCATTGGGGGATAAAGTTGAAAAACTTCTTGAACAGTCAATAAACAGATTAAAGGAAAAAGAACAGTTACTGAGGCTGTATACCCTTGATATGGCTAAGGTGGCCAGGATTATGGGCAAGAAGGGGCCGTTAATATCCGCAAAGAAATTCAGTCGAATGGAGATTCTTATAGATTTTATAAGAAATGAGCAAAAAAAGGGAAATGTAGTGGATACGATTTCTGCGGAATCCATTGCATCGATGATACTTGGGAGTACACAACAGGTTATGGGGTTATACTATATAGGATATATAAAGGATTTTTCCGAGGTTTCAAAGAGAATAAGAGAGATAGTTCATTTTGTAAAAAAGGTAATTATTAAGGAGGAAGTATGATTAAGAAACTGTTTTTATTGCTGCTCTTACCTGTTATGTTGTCTGCAATAACGCTGAATAATGCAATTGAAAGCGCCTACAAAAACAATTTGAAGATTCGCTTGTCGAAAGAAGATGTTAAGCAGGCAAAATACGGGAAGATCTCAGCAATATCGAATTTTATACCCGATGTAAGTTTAAACGGGACATATACACGTTTGAATGAAGCTCCGTATATGACAATGCCGCCTATGATACCCGGGCAATCACCCACAACAATTACAGTGGGTAATATAAATAATTGGGACGGAAAACTGCAGGTTCAGCAACCCCTTTTTACCTGGGGGAAAATATTCGAGGGGTATAAAATAGCCTCAACTCAACTGGAAATCGCCGGTTTGAAGCATGCGGCAGTAAAAGATTCCATAGCCGTTCAAGTAATAAATGCTTATTACGGAGTAATTGTAACAAAAGAATTCAGTGAATTGATGGATAATACAATTAAAGATATGTCCGAACATGTGGATGTCGTTAAAAAGATGTACAATGTGGGACAGGTTTCGAAGCTGGATTTGCTCAATGCCGAGACCAGATTGGCGAATCTTTTACCCCGGAAGAACAGTGCTCACAGTGCTTACGATTTATCCTTGAAGGCGTTTAGAATGTTAATAGGACGGATTGATGACAGCACCGTAGTTCCGGAAGGGGGACTTCAATCGGTTAATGAAAATTTAAACGAAGATTCGCTAAAAGCTTGCATGTTCAAGAATAATTATACATTAAAAGTTTTAAATCTTACCAAGCAAATTACAAAAAGAGTTCTTACAATAAAAAGGACATCGAATTTGCCTACATTGATCGGCGCATTCGGATATGAGTATAAGTGGCCCGACGGTACAGAGGAAAAATGGAGAAAGGGTTGGGCTGTCAGTGCCATTCTTTCCTGGACTATTTTTAACGGCGGGAAAACATATGCAGATATAAAAACCGCTAAATCGAATTTGGATAAAATAGAAATTGCCGAAAAACAGTTAAAAGACGGCCTGACAATGGGATTACACTCATTTGTCAGTAATTACAATAAAGCTCTTGCCGATATAAAAGCTCAAAAAATGAATGTCGAAAAAGCAAAAGAGGGGCTTAACATAGCAAAAAAGAGATACAGTGAAGGACTTGCCACAAATACTGATTATCTTGATGCCGAAGTTGGGCTGATGCAGGCTAAACTTAATCTGTTACAAGCCGAATACAGTGCAATTTCCAACTACTATC
>WFRF01000049.1 GCA_015486655.1 Caldifarciminota bacterium
ATTTATAAGGATATCGTATTTGTATGTTGCCGTACTTGTTTTTACTTTTTTTCTTTTGTAATTTACATCTGTAACCTCTTCGTTTTTAATGAGATTCAAGGGGTTCAGAATCTTCTCAATTGTTCTCGGAATAATGTCAATTCCTTCCCCGGTGGGATAATAAAAATAACTGTTGTACCCTAGTTGTTTTTCCTTTTCTGCAATGTCTTTCATTTCGACTTTAGGGACATATCTTCCCGTCCATTTGTAGGAGAGTTCGCTGCATTTGGTCCGCCACAGTTTCTCATTGTAGGGATAGAAAAAATGTTTTCCCATGGCATCGCCGAAATATTTTCTAATCCAATCCTCAAATGTTACGGGATCTATCTTAATATCTCTTTTCTTAAACCCTTCAATACACTCTTTTCTTACGTTTTCGGGTAGTTGATCAATATTTGCCTGAAAAGGATAATCGATTAATCTGTTTAGCATATAAATTTTGCTGTTGCGTTTGAGCTTTGAGAATTTCTTTTCAAGGTTTAGTTCATCGAAAATAAAGGTCTTTACTCTCTCCGTTTTTAGATGAAGAAGATGCCCTGTATAATCGAATTTATAATTATTAATATGAGCTGTTTTACACAATCCGCCGAAGTCATTTTCCTTTTCCAATAATATATAGGGGATGCTGTTTTTTTCAAGGAAGTATGCCAAAGAGAGCCCTGTTAAACCTCCGCCTATTATGACTATTTTTTTCATTGAACTTTTACCTTTGATAGGAATACGCCGAAAATTAAAGCCAATATGAGAATGAATCCGTAAATAAATACAGCTCCGTATGTATTTACCGTTGTGGCAATATATGCGGATTCGCACAGAATAATTTCAATCAATATCATAAGCCATAAAACAAATCTGTTCTCCATTCCCATCTTATTTAGTCTGATAGCCACATGATCCGGAGAACCGTGTAAGGGGTTTTGTCGGTGCAAAAGGCGAATAATAATAACAAAAATTGTATCATAAATGGGAAGCCCGAGTATTAAAAGGGGAGCAAAAAGTGCGATTTTGTTTACAGTTGTGTAACTTATCTGGATTGATATTATAGAGAGCAAAAAACCTATGAATTCACTGCCGGCATCCCCCATAAATATCTTTGCCGGGGGATAGTTGTATATTAAAAATCCCAGTATCGCCCCTGCTAAACCTCCGGAAAGCATTATAATAAACTGATAATTGTTACCCAGTGCGATAAAGAAGAATGTCATTGACGCAATAAAGGTTATACTACCCGCGAGCCCGTCTTTTATATCAATCAAATTAATTGCGTTTGTAATGCCGAGAATCCATAAAAAAGTGAGGGCAATGTTAAACCAAATAGGTAAATATATTATCTTTATGTAAACTCCGCTGAGAATAAGAACAATTATGGCAAATGATTGAATAACAAGTTTTGTATAGGGATTTAGCATTTTAATATCATCCCAAAGCCCGAGTATAAGAATAATGGTTATGCTTATAAGGATGCCTATTATATTGCTTGAATATATGTTTTTAATTAAAAGATAAGCAAGAATAAGAGGAATTGATGATAAGAATATTGCAACTCCTCCCAAATAGGGAATAGGTTTGGAATGCTTTTTTAATCCCATTGGTCTGTCTATTATGTTATATTTAAATGCAAAATATCTGCATATGGGGGTAAAAGAGACGCTTAACAGAAATGAGACTACAGGTATGAATATAAAATAAGTCATACTTTAATTATACATAAAATCGATTATTTTAGAAGCAATAATTTTCCAATCGTATTTTTTTGCCAGTCCGGAGGCATTCCCGGACATATTAACAATCCTATTTCTATTGTTGTATACATATTGGATCTTTTTGGCAAGTAATTCGGGATTATCGGATTTTATCGAATAACCGGCATTTGAACTTTCTATTCCCCTGCTGATTTCTCCGATATCGGATATAATTACAGGTATTCCCGCCGACAGATAAGTGTATATTTTAATGGGGGAAATTCCGGAAATGTTATTCCTGAAACTCGTGTACGGAGCAATTGCAATGTCCGTAAACGAAAGGATGTCTAAAATGCTCTTTCTATCCATATTAACATAAGATTCGGTATTTTTCTTGTGAATAGGGATGTCAGTGATAATGATAAAATTAACTGGAATATTCATTTCATTAATAAAATCAATTGCCTTGAGTAAAATATCCAGCCCTTGCCATTTGGCACTTCCCCCCATAAACAGGACATTAAATTTAGTGTGTTTTTTCTTTTTTATATGATAGTATTCATAATCAACGCCGTTTGAAATAACAATTATTTTATTGTCTTTGATTTTATATTTTTTCTTAATAAAGTTTTTTAATGGTAATGTAACGGAAATGATTTTGTTTGAGAAATAATACGAAAGTCTTTCGCATATTTCGGACACTCTTAAAACAACTTCGGGGGGATTATGGATTATTTTCATGTCTTCCTGTAATAATCCGTTTATTTCCGTAATTGTCCGATAGCCCAATAATCTTGATAAAATCGACGGTAAAACCAGGAAAGGTCCCTGTCTTATATATATGATATCAATTTTATGTGATAAAAGGAAGAATGGTAAATAGAAAATTAGAAGCAGTTGGAATATTATGGATTTGTATTTACATCGGGTTGCTTTGATATACCGGTGTTGAATCTCCGATGTTTCCGTCTTCGATGAAGGTTCCGGCAATAAAATTGTTACATTGTGTCCCGATTTTGCAAATCCCTTTGCAAGGCCGAGAAAATGTTCCGTTTCACCATTAGGTCTGGATATGTCGATTTTAGATATCATCAAAATATTCATAAATTCAAAACTTTTTCGTATATATCGATTTCCTGATTAACAACATTTCTCCAGTCATATTTTAATATTGTATCTCTTATTCTGTCGGCATCCCATTGTTTTTCAATTGCCGATAAAACCTTTTGGGAAAATTGTTTGGGAAAATCGTTTCCACGGGCGACCAATACACCATTTATACCGTTATTAATTATTTCGGGAATGCCACCTGCTTTGGATGCTATAACCGGTACTCCGGAGGAAAGGGATTCTAAAACAACGGAGGGAAATCCTTCGTTTTTGCTCGGTAGAATGAGAAAGTTTATTTTATGAAAAATATCCGGAATTTGAGCATAAGGAACAGCTCCGGTTATTTGTGTTATTTTGCGTATATTCATTAAATTCAATTTGTGTTCAATATCGTTTTTTAGGCTTCCGTCACCGACTATGAGAAATCTTGAGTTCTTATAAGATTTGTTTATATTATAAAATATTTCGGGGATAAGATTTGCCCTTTTAACTCTTTCAAGATGCCCGATAAAACCGATTGTGATATATCTGTTTTTCTTCCGCTTATTAGGATGGAATGTTTTTGTATCTACGCCCCCGGGGATAACAGAATAGTATTTATTTTTAAATCCCAATGATTTGGCCGTTTTAAATAAGTTTTCACTGACAAAAATAACATGCTCGGCGTGATTTAACCCTCTTAATGTCATATTTCTGTAATGAATACTTTTAAGGAGTATTGTATGAATATCCGAACCGTGAACCGTTAATATATAAGGAATATTGTATTTTCTTTTCAGTATATAACCTATATAACCTTCGGGGAATCCGAAGTGGACATGTAACAAGTTTCTATTGCTTGTCTTGTAAATTTTATAAAGTTTATCGGCAACGAATTCAAAATTCCCCCTGTACCTGAATTTTAAATAATTTATTACATGAAAATCTGTTATAAAATCATTTCCAACGGAAAAAGAATAGTTGTTCATAATATGGTGATGGTAAAGAATATTGGATAATTTTACATGTAATGTGTCTATTTGATTTTGCAGGAGTACTTTCGACCGACTAACCAAAAACGATCCTGCAGATGGATTGTTTATCGTAGGAAACATGTCCGAAAAGAGCAATAATCGTATATTTTTATTCATATTTTATCAATTATCACTTTGAAATTATTCTCAAAAAAGCAGATCATTTATTATACTTACTGTCCATTACTGTTTTTCATAATATTTTTTTAAAAATTCTTTTCCTTCTTTGAAATTAGGTTCGTATTCCACGGCTTTTTCTACAACCTTCCTGGCTGAGTCGGGATTCTCTCTATATATTAATCTGGCATAGTCAAGCCTGTAATGGGGATTAAAGGGATCAAACCGTATATTGTCTTCCAGCAACATTTTTATAATTTCATCTCGATTTTTAATGTTGACTTTCCCCACCGTAAGGTAATTAATGAATATATCTCTGTACAAATTTTTTGTGGGAGCGAGTCTGAGAGCAATATTCATGTACGAAAACATCGGAAACAGATCCGTCATATCTTTTGTCTTCTTATAACCAATTACCCAGTATTTGGAAAGCAAAACGGCATATTGAGGATCAAAGGGGGAGAATGCATAGGCTCTTAGATAGAGTTTTCCCGCCTTATTTAAATCTTTGTCCATCTCATTTTCGGCTTTGTCCGCATAGTACTTTGATACAAAGGGGTGGAGTGTGATTGATGCAACGAGGATTATGAGCAGGGCAAAAAACATATTATAACTGACGGAATGTTTTTTGGGAATAATATATGTTTTTATATTAATTACGGGAATGATAAAAGCCATTGCGATAAATATGAATATTGCGTTTATAGGTAAGTAAAGGGGATTATCAAACAGGGAGTGTATGAGAAAGAGTATAAATATTATACCCCAAAATCCTTGAGGGGAATTGTCCTTTTTTCCCGAATAAATCTCCCTTAATGCATAAAATCCGATTACGGCAAGTATAAAAAGATAGGGGATAATACCCAGAATGCCGTAGTTTGCAAAATATTGAAGATATTGATTATGAGCTATTTTTGCATGCACTTTGTATCGCCATTTTTCTCCGTTTACGGGAAAATTTTTCATTACGGCAAAATCCTCAAAAGCTCCTTCTCCAACCCCGACCAGAGGTCGTATCATTGCTATTTCATAGGACATTTTCCAAATCTTGGGTCTTTGCATATCGTATTTATTTTTATTGCGCAAGAGCCTGTTCGAGACGGGGTTGGGAATGGCAACGATTAATACAATCAGAATTGCTGTAACAATCAATGTTATTTTTGCTTTTTTGAAGAGTATTCCGAGACAGAACAGTGCAACGGGAATAAGTATGAACAACATTCTTGAAGCGGAAAGGACCATTGCGAATAGGTCGACGGTTATTAAAGCGGACAACATGTAAAAGTATTTTTTATTTTTTGCAAAGAAGTATTTGAGGGGGAATATTGCAAGAATTGTTGAATAGAGAATAAACTGAGCATTCCAATTGGCGTATCTCAAAAATCCTGCGGGTCGAACATAATGATAAATATATCGTTGCCATATGACAAAAATTGCATCGATAACTCCCAGGGATATAAAAAGGCTCAGGAAAAGAACCTCAATCTTCCTGTTTTTAAACATGTAAATAAAAAAGAACAGTAGAACATAAGATGAAACCTCAAGCAAATCGGAAATGCTTCCCCATGAGTAGAAGCTGAATATTGTTGAAATTATGACTGCAAGAATGAAAATAAGGAAGATGAAAATAAAACCGTTGTAGTTAAGGGAAATTTCCCTGTCTTTTGTTTCGAGAAGCGTTGATATCATAATAGAAGCAAGAAGAAAAAACTCCCACAATCGCAGCCAGTAAAAAGATTCGCCGCCTCGATTGAAAAAGGATGAAATTATGACTGCAAGAATGAAAATAAGAAAGATAAAAACAAAACCGTTATAGTTAAGGGAAATTTCCCTGTCCTTTGTTTCGAGTAGTGCTGATATCATAATGGAAGCAAGTAGAAAAAATTCCCACAATCTTAGCCAGTAGAAAGATTCGCCGCCTCTGTTGAAGAAGGACGAGATAATGAATATTATGATTGTTAAAAGCGGTATCCAAAGTGAGCTCTTCAATTTGCGATATAAATCCATATATAAATATACATAAGTTTGTGCATTTTATCAAGGAAATAAAGTAATAGAATAATCATTTCCGATTTAATTTCTTAGTTCTTACTCATCCCTTATTTCCAAACAAAGCTGCTCCACTTTAAGGGGAGCTGTCCGGTTCTACCGGACTGAGGGGGCATCTTCTAAGAGGAATATAATTGAATCAATTACATATTTAACTTCTCAGTTCCAATTTCCCTCTTTTCACTTCTTACTTCTTACTTCCTACTTATATTTGAATACCCCCCTGCTACGCAGTACCCCTCTGTAGAGG
>WFRF01000050.1 GCA_015486655.1 Caldifarciminota bacterium
GTGTTTACACCAACAATATTGACCTATCGATAAATTTATGGTAGTTTAAAATATGGGATTAGTTGATATCTTGGATCTTTCGGATACCTACTTCAAAAGTGGTGATTATTCCACAGCTTTGAAGGTTATAGAATCAGGTATTGAAAAAGCTGCAAATTCAAAGGATATTACGCTCCAAATGCAGCTTTATATTGAAAAGCTATTCATCCTTCTCCGTCTGCACAATATGTCGGAATTGGAATCAGTGGCCAAAATTTTAATCTCCAATGTAAAATACATAAAGGACAACAAAATCTTAGCAAAGTTGTACCATGCATACGCCCTTTATCTGTTTTACACAAACAAAACTGCAATTTCAATAAAATTTTTACGAAAGGCCCTTAAAACCGTTAAAGAAATAAATGATTCACAACTGGAATCGGAAATTTTAAACAGCATAGGCAAATATTTTGAGCATTTCAACGACTTTCAAAACGCGATTTATTACTATAAAAAATCCGAAAAAAGCAAAATATTTCTTGATGATGAGAGCGGATTGGCAATTGTTTACGGAAATCTGGGGAGATTGTTTTATGAGAACGGAAACCTTGAGGAAGCTCTTAATTATTACAACCTTGATCTCAAAATTTCAAAACATGTCCATGATAAATTCGGACAGGCAATAATGCATAACCATATAGGAGAAATTTATCTTGAAAGTCACCATTATGCAAAGGCTTTGGCTCACTTTAAAAAATCATTTGCAATAGGGACGGAAATGAATTATGAACTCAACAACGGATTTTCCTTGCTTGGTATAGCCAAGATAAATATAAGAAATAAAGAATATAAAGAGGCAAAAGAAAATATAAAAGAAGCGGTTAAAATATTCAACGAGAAAACGAAATATGACGGTATGATAAACAGCCTTATTTTAATGGGTAAAATATTACTTTATGAAAACGATACCACTAAGGCGGAAGAATATTTTGTAAAAGCTTATGCTCTTGCTTCTTCTAAGAATATGATTTACGAAACGGGTATTTCTCTCTATGAACTGGCAAAATTCTACATAAAGACAAATCAAATTGAGAAGAGTTTAGATTATATTAATAAGTACTTTCAGATAAATTTCAATGTTTCCAATTTCGAAAACACAATGTTTAAACATGTCATCACAATTGCTTCTTTAATTACAAAAGCCGACCATGTCACGGTACTTATAAAAAGAGAAAATACCGTTGAATTTATTTCCATAGAGAATGACAGAGAAGGAAACGAGCGCATAAAACGTCAGGTTATATCTTCATGGGATGAATTACTCAACAACTATATGGATGAAAACACCGAAAAAATAAAAACGATACTCGAGATAAAATTAAATACTAATATCCGTGATTTTATACTCGAACCCATATACTTTACAAGCAATATTATTGCATTTATGCTGGCATATAATACTTCTTCCGATAAAAAATTCGATGACCCCACAAAAGATTTCATTGGCATTTATAACATAAAACTGGCAAATCTGGTTCAATCCGTAGTCTCTTTTGAATTATCAAAATACGATCCGTTAACAAGGGCTTCAAACAGAAACACATTATTTTCCGATATACAGGAGGAGATTTTCAAGACACTTTTATATCAGGAACCGTTTTCGATATTAATGGTGGATATTGATAATTTTAAAGATATAAATGATACGTTCGGGCATCAACTGGGCGACTTGACACTTATAAAGGTTGTGGAGTCCATAAAAAACAGTATCAGAGATAAAAATAAAATTTACCGTTTCGGCGGAGACGAATTTATCGTTATGCTCCCTTCGGTAAATGTGGAAACAGCTCAATCCATTGCAAACAGAATCATACAGAACATTCGATCCATAAAAAGTGTCTATCAATTACAGGGGATTAACGTAACGGCAAGTATAGGAATAACCGAATACAACGGAAAAGATTCGTCAAAAATAAAAAACGATGTTGAAGCTATTCTTCGCAGAGCAGATCAGGCTATGTATCAGGCGAAAATCAACGGAAAGAATCGAGTAGAAGTTGTTACAATATCCGATTAGTTCATTTATTCCTTCCGTTTTAGTATGAATTCCTCTTGAAATTTTTATCAAATTGTTATAAGATAGTGACCATGAAGCAACACTTGAATGCAGGAAATTCTATAAAATTCGGTTTACAGATATATACAACCGTAAATAAAAATGAGATACCAGATATAAAATTCCGTAAAATTATTAAAACATGTGAGGTTATTATATGAAATTGTACGAATTCCAGGGAAAAAGGCTGTTTGCCAAATATCAAATTCCCGTTCCCAAGGGAGAATTGGCTGAGAACATTGAGCAAGCCCTTCACATTGCCAGTTATTCAAAGACACCTTTTGTTGTAAAAGCGCAAGTTTTAACAGGCGGCAGAGGTAAAGCCGGAGGTGTAAAACTTGTAAGGTCTCGTGAAGAAGCATCGAATATCCTGTCATCCATTTTCGGAATGGATATAAAAGGATACAAGGTTAACAAAGTTCTCATAGAGGAAGGACTGGAGATAGAAAGAGAAATTTATCTCTCCTTTTTAATGAATCGGAACAGTGAAAAAATAACACTTATTACTTCCGGGGAAGGCGGAATGGAAATTGAAACAGTGGCAAAAGAAAACCCCGAAGCAATTTTGAAAATAGACATAGATCCTCTTGTGGGAATAAAGAGCTACCATTATACGAATGTTTTTGAACACTTAAAAATATACGACAAAGATTTGAAGAATCAATTTAAGGCAATCTTAAACAATATGTACAGAATGGTTACGGAATTATACCTTAATCTCGTTGAAATCAACCCTCTTGTCATAACAAAAAGCAATAAAATAATAGCCCTTGATTCAAAGGTTATTGTTGATGACAATGGTGTAGGTTTCATCAAAGATTTCGATTCATTTAAGAATTACGATGATCTGACACCGGAAGAAATCACCGCCAAGGCAAACGGACTCAGTTTTGTCAAACTCGACGGTAACATAGGATGTATTGTAAACGGTGCCGGTCTTGCCATGGCAACCATGGACATGATAAAATATTTTGGCGGTGATCCGGCAAATTTCCTCGATGTAGGAGGATCGTCCAATCCAGAAAAGGTAATAAACGCCGTTAAAATAATTAAAAGAGATGAAAATGTTAAGGTTATACTATTTAATATATTCGGTGGTATTACCCGATGTGACGATATTGCCAGCGGCATTAAAGAGGCTTTAAAGGTGCTCGATATCAAACTTCCTCTTATAATCAGATTGACCGGAACAAATGAAAAGGAAGGGGTTCAAATTCTTAATGATTTGGGACTTGAAACAACTACTTCAATGCAAGATGCTGTAAAAAAAGCAGTTTCTTTAATAGGAGAGTAATTATGTCTATCTTATTGAATAAAAACACAAGAGTTATCGTTCAGGGAATAACCGGACGCGACGGTTCATTCCACACAAAGATGATGAAATCATACGGAACAAAAATAGTGGGCGGAGTAACACCGGGAAAGGGAAACGAAACAGTTGAAGGAATACCCGTTTACAATACAATAAGCGAGTTAAAAAAAGACCATGGAGTTGATGCAAGCGTCATATTCGTCCCCCCCAAATTTTCAGTCGATGCAATATGGGAAGCCGTTGAAGAAAATATAAAACTCATAATTGTTATTACTGAGGGTGTTCCCGTAAATGATATGCTAAAGATAAAGAACTACATAAAAGGAAAGGACATTACCTTGATAGGACCAAACTGTCCCGGGCTTATAACACCGGAAGAGGCAAAGGTAGGCATTATGCCGGGAAACATTTTTAAGAAAGGAAATGTTGGTGTTATTTCAAGAAGCGGGACACTCACCTACGAAGTGGTTTACAGCTTGACAAACGCAGGTTTCGGTCAAAGCACAGTTGTGGGAATAGGGGGAGACCCCATTATCGGAAGCAGATTTATTGATCTGCTTAAGTTATTTAAGGATGATGATGAAACCGAGGCAATGGTTTTAATTGGAGAAATAGGCGGAAGTGACGAAGCCATTGCCACGGAATACATTAAAAAGGAATTCAACAAACCCGTAGTAACATTCATTGCAGGGAAAACGGCACCCAAAGGAAAGCGAATGGGGCATGCAGGCGCAATTGTATCAGGACAGGAAGAAACTGCACAGGCAAAAATCAAGTTTTTAAAGGACAACAACATCCCTGTTGCAGAACTTCCTCAGGAAATTCCGGACATTTTGAAGAAAATAATTTAACTGAATGTAAAAATTCATAAAAATGAATAACCTCCGGACAAAACCGGAGGTTATTCATTCAAACAGTAAACAGTATAAGTTTTATTCCTTGTATTCTGGAATTATCTTTTCATCCATCAGAAATTTTGCCATTTTA
>WFRF01000051.1 GCA_015486655.1 Caldifarciminota bacterium
AACTGGACGGAAAGGATGCCGAGACATTGATTAACAACGGATGTCAGATGATTGTGGAAGTTTCAAACATGGGATGTACCGCAGAAGCAATGGAGCTGGCAAACGAAAAAATTATCTATGCTCCCGGTAAAGCAGTAAATGCCGGTGGTGTGGCTGTTTCCGGTCTTGAAATGTCACAGAACAGTATGAGATTGAGCTGGACTTCCACAGAGGTTGACGAGAGACTTCACAACATTATGAAAAATATTCACGATGTTTGTATAAATGCGTCGGAAGAGTACGGCTTAGGTGACAATTATGCTGTTGGTGCAAATATAGCCGGATTCAAGAAAGTTGCCGATTCGATGATAGACCAGGGATTGGTTTAATTTTTTAATAGGAGGAGTCGTAAGAACGACTCCTCCTATTTTTTTGTACTTTTTTATAGTTTTGCATAATGTTATATTACACAATCAAGTAACTTACATCCTCCCAAGAAATCTTCTTGACAATATTTTATAAAATGATATTCTTTTTATAACCTTTATGGTTATTGTAATTAAAATAACTTAAATTAAGGAGGACGTATGAACCAGTATGTGAACCGAGTCATGGAAGACCTTAGAAACAGGTATCCTTGGGAAAAGGAGTTTCTGCAGGCAGCAAGCGAAGTTCTCGAATCTATCAGCCTCGTAGTGGAAAAAGAACCAAAATACGAGAAAAATGCAATACTCGAGAGAATCGTTGAACCGGAAAGGGTTATTTTATTCAGAGTCCCATGGACTGATGATAACGGTAAAATACAAGTAAACAGAGGTTACAGGGTTCAATTCAACAGTGCAATAGGTCCTTATAAAGGCGGACTGAGATTCCACCCCACAGTGACCCTTGGTATTCTCAAGTTTCTTGGATTTGAACAGATTTTCAAAAACAGTTTGACCGGTCTCCCCATGGGCGGAGGAAAGGGCGGTTCCGATTTTAATCCCAAAGGAAAATCCGATGCAGAGGTGATGAGGTTCTGTCAATCCTTTATGAATGAATTATTCAGGCACATCGGTCCCGATACGGATGTACCGGCAGGAGACATCGGTGTTGGCGGAAGAGAAATAGGATTTCTGTTCGGACAGTATAAAAAACTAAGGAACGAATGGTCAGGTGTTTTAACGGGAAAGGGGTATAACTGGGGCGGAAGCTTAATTAGACCCGAAGCAACGGGTTACGGTGCCACCTATTTCGCAGAAGAGATGCTTAAAACAAAAGGTGAGAGCTTTGAAGGTAAAGTAGTAGCTATCTCAGGATCAGGGAATGTCGCTCAGTATGCCGTACAAAAGGTTACTGAACTCGGCGGAAAAGTTGTGACTCTCTCTGATTCCAGTGGCGTCATATACGACGAAAACGGTATTGATAAAGAAAAATGGGAATTCGTAATGGAACTTAAGAACGTAAAACGCGGTAGGATTAAAGAATACGCAGAGAAATTCGGAGTTCCTTATTACGAAGGCAAGAGACCTTGGGAATTGGCAAAGTTCGATGTGGCCATGCCATGCGCAACACAGAATGAGCTTAACGGCACTGAAGCCGAAACATTGGTTAAAAACGGTGTAAAATGTGTTGTTGAAGGCGCAAATATGCCTTGTACTCCGGAAGCCATTGAAGTGTTCACCAAAAACGGTGTACTCTATGGTCCCGGAAAAGCAGCAAATGCAGGCGGAGTTGCAACCTCAGGTCTTGAAATGTCACAGAACAGCTTGAGACTCAGATGGACAAGAGAAGAAGTTGATGAGAAATTGCACAATATTATGATTGATATCCACAGAGAAGCATACGAAGCAGCAAAAGCATACGGTGTTCCGGGTAATTATATGCACGGTGCCAATATTGCGGGCTTTAAGAGAGTTGCGGATTCTATGATTGATCAGGGTATTGTGTAACTTGCATACATGACAATAAAAAAGGCAGGTTTAAAAACCTGCCTTTTTTTATGCGAAAATTATTGCTTTTCCGTTTCGTCCGTCTAATTTAACGGTAAAAGGTTCAGGACTCCTTACATGTGTGAAGTACTTTTTTTTCTCAACGATAGGAATTGATTTTATATGATGCCACTTAATTAAACCACCTTTGTAATCATAGGGGATGCTTATATATCCTATGTTCATTGCTATTATATTGTGTAAAAAATGGCTTCCTTGAGAATCTTCAATATATCTGTTTTTTAGCCCTAATTCGATGATTACCTTTGCTCTGTTTATATTAGCCCATTTTACCGGAATCCCTAGAAATCTGTCATTTGACCCCCACCGGCCGGGGGCAATAAGAATGTAACTTCTGTTTTCTCTTGCCATCTTTTTATTGAGCTCCTCAACTTCAATTTGCATGTCAAGGGTTTTGGTGGTATCAAACTTCTCAGGCTCGAGAAATATAATGTCGTATATTTCTTTTATTACAGCATTACCGAGAGATTTATCGCTGTAAATAATAACATTTTCCTGTTTAATGTCCTTATCCGTAATTTCAATCTCTCCTTTACTGGGGATAAGGGGACGTATCTGCAATATGTAAAATTTAGGGAGAATATCTTTTTTTGCGTCTTTTGTTAAATCCATGGCGAATTCTATTTCAACAGGAACCCCCATTGTATTTTCTCCTATCTCAAGAATCTCCGTCAGAATTTTAGCTAAGGGTATGTAATCGTATTTTAAAATACCGGAAAAAGTTATTATTCGGGGGCCTTTTGCATGCAGACTGTCTACTATACGATTGTTCTGATAGTCCCACACAGAAGCAATATGGTCTAAGACCCCATGTTCTTCGGCTAATTTAATGGGTAATTTTACAAGTGTTGAATCTTCTCCCTTTCTTAAATCAAAATCATTTTGACTTATGTCAATTGCATAAAAATCGGTTTGAGAACTGCTCGATGACTCATCCTGAAAAGAAGAACTTGCCGTTGGGTGTTTGGGACAAAATCTGAAACTTTTACCACCCTCGACTACTGATTTTCCAAGACCTATTGCAAGTGATGCCACACCGTCTTCAGGTTTAGTTCCGTTACCAGGATAGAAATTATACGATTCGGTTACGCCGGAGAAATGGGGGTAATAATAATTATTGTGATAAGCACCGACAATTTCCTGTATAACAATACCCATTTTCTCTTCTTCTATTTTATAGTCGAGACTCTCTATATATTGCCTTGCTGATTTCAGGAATATTGAGGAATAGACGAGTTTTATGGCATCTTCCAGATGTTTCAGACGAACCTTATTGCTCTTATGGTTGTTTGGAAGCATGTATGTTGCATAAACTCCGGCAAAGGGTTGCGATTGTGAATCTTCCAACAAACTGGAGGATCTCACAGCAATGGGATAATGTATTTTATCGATGAATTGCTCAAGTTTATGACGTATGTCGGGGGATAAGCTCCCTTTGAGAAATCTGTTTTTTATTTTTTCGTCGGAATCGCAGGAAATAAGGTCGTATAAATTGTTCTGTTCCATAAATAGGTCGTATTCATCCGTTCCGATTACTGCTGTTTTAGGTATTTTAATCATGGTATCTTTAAATTTTTTATCGAGATTGAGGTTTGCAATGAGTGAGTTTATAAAGGCAATACCCCTTCCCTTCCCGCCAAGAGACCCCATTTTCATGCGGACTATTTCAAAATCGGAAGAAAGGTTGGAGACATCGAAGTTTATTATTTTGCCTCTGTTTTTCTTCAATCGGATTTCTTTGAAAACATCGAGAAGGTATTTTCTTAATTGTTCCGTAGAGGAAAAATCTTCAAACTTTAAAGGTTTGATTTTCATTGCTATGTAAATCTCGCCTCTTGCAATAAGCCAGGCCGAAAAATGATTCCTCTTGCTGTGATAGACCAGTGATTCATAGGGCACTTCGGCAAGTATATTTTCAAATTCCAGCATTGTGTGTGCCCTGGCGATTTCCTTTCCGTTCTTGTCTCTGAATATAAAATCACCGAATCCGAGTTTCCTCACTATGAACTGTTCAAGTTCCTTTAAAAGTGTTTTCGATTTTTTGTATATGAAGTCGATATTTTCATTCTTTATTTTATTTCTGTTTTTAATATCGGAAGATTGTAATACAACAGGTATATCCAGCCTATCATTTCTGATTTCGTGTATCAGTTTTATACCGGCTTCATCGTCAAGATCACCGTTATGGGGAAACTTTATATCGGAAATTACGCACAAAAGGTAATCCTTGTATTTTTCAAAAATTTCAATTGCCTCTTCATATGACTGAGCAAGTAGTATTTTAGGGCGAGCTCTCATTAAAAGATTCTTGTTTATATCGTTTAACTCTTCAAACACAACACGCTTTGTCTGCTTCATGATTTCCGTATATAAAAGAGGGAGGAAAATGGAATAATACTGAATGTTATCCTCTATTATTAATATAACCCTTACGAACCCTTTTTTCGTATCATTATTAACATTTTTCTTGTCTTCAATATATTTTATTATGGCGAGAAACAGCTTAGGATCCCCATTCCAGATGAATACATTGTCAATATATTTAACATCGTTATATGTTTTTATAAGTGATATATCCGAGGCTACATTAAGAAGAAGTATAACAGGAGTCTGCGGATTGATCGATTTAATTTTAGCTCCCAGTTCATACGGATTCATAGTTCCGATTCTCATCATTGTAATCACAAGATCGAAGTTGTTCTTCCGTATCGCTTCGATGGCTTCTTCACCTGTATGAACATTGGTTATGGTCGGAATATTTGACAAATTGAACTGTTGGTATTCATCAATGATCTGTTCCGAGAGAAAACCGTCCTGCTCGAGAATAAACGCGTCATAATAGGTTGACACAAGAAGTATATTCCGGACTTTGAATTGCATTAAACTCTGAAATATCTCTTCGCCGAATTTATACCGTTTGAAATATTGGTCAAATGAGTTATTTTCCATACACTCCTCTTTATTGGGATAATATATTGCAAATCTAATCTTTAATCAAGTATATAATTGTTTGAATAGTACGGGTGTATCTTGAACAAGGAATTGTTTGATGTTATAATATTATGAAAAGAAAATTATCAAAGGATGGTATATTACACAATTGTAAGATTTTGATAAAATAATGGATAAGGAGAATTAACATGGTTTTTGTGGGGTTTAGGAACCAGATAGGAAGAATGGATGTAAACGGCGTTATAAAGCATGTTAATCGTAATAAGGGAAAATACACAGAGGTTTATCTTTTGCACAAAAAACCTTTACATCCATCTGTGGAAAAATTAATTTATGATGCCGGATTTAAAACAATCCTAACGGATAATTTTAAAGGGGAGATAGCAAAACTAAAGGAAGAAAATGAAGTGGAAGTTCACGATTTGAATGATTTTGGTGACAGGGCTCTTTCCAGGGATATTTGCTGATTTTTAATTAATTATTTTTGTGAGAGGAAAATTAACGGAGGCTCATCCTGTTGGTAAACCTCCGTTATACAATAATGGGATTTATCCGATCTCTGCCGCTTCTTTTTCGGCAGATGGAGTGTGAGCATTTATAATTGCAATGATCCCTTCAATTATAAGCCAAATCATAAGAATAAATACGACAAGACCGATAACAAAAAGTAGCCAGTTATGCGCTTTTCTGAATGTCACTATGTTGTTCCACATTGCCCAGCTTGTCATGGTAATCATAAAAAGCATCGGTATCAATGTTACAAGAAAATGGGTTTTCTTTTTAATTAAATAAACGGTCGCAACAAGCAAAACAAGCCCCGCAAGTAACTGATTTATCGTACCGAAAAGTGGCCATAGTATGAGTGCACCTGTTCCGTTGGGTTTAATCATTGCAAGAGCGAATGCCGAGAGGACGGCAACAATGGTCGCGGGATGCTTTTTCTCAAGCCATTTCCAATGAAGATCTCTCCCGAATTCCTGCAAAACATAGCGCTGTGCACGTGTTGCCGTATCCAACGATGTGCCGGCAAAACTTACTATAAATACACCCATAATAGTTGTTATGAGACTCACCATGAATTTGCTTGTTCCGAACACGTATGTCATCATGTTAGTTGAACCGCTGACAAATGCTCCGATTTTTGCACCTAGTCCTTTTGCTGCCACCCAACTTGAATAGTGCTGCATCCATACGGAGATGCCTCCTGATTGTGTTTTTGCAAGGGCTCCTATACCTGCCGCTACGGCTAAGATAACGATTGATGCAAGAATACCTTCACTTACCATCCCACCGTACCCAACGAGTTTTGAATCGGATTCTTTGTCAATTTGCTTGGATGATGTTCCCGAAGCTACTAGGGCATGAAAGCCTGAAATTGCACCGCAGGCGATAACAACAAAGAGGAAAGGCCACATTGAAGGGGCTCCTTTGGGATGTAAGTTTATTGCCGGGGCAACATAGTTGAGATGGGAAGGCGCTCTGAATGCGGCAAAAATGGCGCCGAGAGCGATGAGCCCCATGGCGACAAGTAATTCGTGAGCATTTATATAATCACGCGGTTGAAGCAATGTCTCAACGGGAAGAACCGAGGCAATATAGCAATAAGCCATCATAATAACAAGCCATATTACAACGGCATGTGAACCGGGAATTTTTATGGGAATAAATACACCGATGGCAATGGTGACATACATGAGTATTAATGCCAGCCATGACCAGGCGTGTAGGTTTTTCCCTCTTCTGAATACCATATAGGAAAGCATTAGAGCAATTGGAATCTCCATCCATACGGGAAATACCGACGAAGGATATTTGTTGAAAAGGATACCCATAATAAGGGCAAAAATCGCAATGACTACCCAGAGTTCAAGGAATATAACCAGAAAGAAGAGGTATCGTGCACGGGGACCTATGATTTTCATGGAAACCTCTCCGATGGAATATCCCTTATTTCTCAAAGAGATGACAAGAGCCGAAAAGTCATGAACCGCACCCATAAAAATAGTTCCCAGAGTGACCCATAACAGTGCGGGTATCCAACCCCATATTATGGCTAGGGAAGGTCCTACAATGGGTCCTAGTCCTGCAATGGATGTGTAGTGGTGTCCCCAGACGACCCATTTATTTGTGGGAACATAATCGACACCGTCCTCTAATGTATGCGCAGGAGTTATACGATTGTCATCAAGTTTATAAATTTTCCTTGCGATATAGTTGCCGTATAATTGATACATTGCAAAAAACCAGACTAAAGAAGCTATAAATATTAAAAAACCCATGCTCTTACCTCCTTTATCGTCACTTTTTTAATTTATATAACAATTAATTTAATGTGTCAACAAAAATTGTCATAATTAAACAAGAAAAGTGAAGTAGATAGGTATAGACATATTAACCATTTTGTGCTCTAAAGAACTATGCTGCAAAATGTGATTGTGTAACAAGTAAGAAATAAGAAGTGAGAAGGGGGGAATAAATGGAAGCCCGTATGGCTCTGTAAACACCCCCTGCTGCGCAGTACCCCTCTGTAGAGGGGAATTTAGTAATGTAACCTTGAATAAAATTCAAGGCATTAATGAGATTCCGGATCAAGTCCAGAATTACATATTGTAAACAATCACTTCTTTTTCCCATTTACCCTTATTTCCAAACATAGCTGCTCCACTTTTAGGGGAGCTGTCCGGTTCTCCGGACTGAGGGGTCTTGAACTGAGGGGAATTTAATAATGTTACAAGCAGAAAGAACTATTTTCTCTTATAGGAAAATCCGAAGGAAACAAAGAAAAGAAGCGTTGTGAGAAGGACGATAGCTCCACCGCTAGGTATATTTAGATAGTAAGAGAGGAATAAGCCGGCTATAATAGAGATCAAACTTACTGTGATTGTCATAATCACAAGTTGCTTAAAATTCTTGGCCCATGGCATGATCGTTGCCGCAGGTGTTACAAGGAGAGCTGAAACAAGTATTATACCCACCACTTTGATTGATATAACGATTGTCAGAGCAATCAACATCATAAAGATTATATCTATAATCATTATATTAATTCCGGCGACTTTTGCCATTTGCCTGTCGAATGTTGTATAATACAACTGCTTGAATATCACAAAAAGTGCGACTATTACGATAAAAGAGAGGATTGATATATTTATTATATCCGGATAGGTTACGGAAAGTATATTCCCGAACAGGTATCCGAAAAGATCGACATTGTAACCTCGCATTAAGCTGATAAGAACGGCACCAAGACCCATTGAAAATGCAAAGAGAATACCTATGGGGACGTCGCCTTTCAGTTTATCGTTGTGCTGGATATATACGATAATAATCGCCACCAACAGGCAGAAAACAATTGCAGAAAATGTTGTGTTTATACCTAAAAAATATCCGATTGCAACACCACCGAAAGCTGCATGTCCTATCCCCACCCCGGCAAAAGAGAGACCTTTAAGAATGACAAAAATACCGATTATCGACGAAACAACCGCTATTATTATCCCGGCTGTAAATGCCCGTTGCATGAAAGCATATCTGAATATCTCAGGAATCATCATTTACATTC
>WFRF01000052.1 GCA_015486655.1 Caldifarciminota bacterium
CCCCTCTATAGAGGGGTGGCGCGCAGCGACGGGGTGTTCAAAAGAGGCTCTGCCTCAAGTAAGAAGTGAGAAGTAGGAACTAAGAAGTGAAATATGTAATTTATTTTATCATCCCTAATAATAGCTGCTCCACTTTAAGGGGAGCTGTCCGGTTTTACCGGACTGAGGGGTGTTCTAAATTATCATTCTCCCTATATTTCCTCTCCTAGCACTCCCCCTCTTTTGGGGTTTTCTTTTTCAAAATAAATCCTTAATTTATATTGTATCTGCCGCTTCCCCTTTTCTTTCTCCCCTTAGCGAGTTCCTTGTATATAAGATCAAACAAAGCTGCTTTCAGCTCTTTGCTTAATTTATCATTATCCACTATTCTTTTATATAAGTTCATATTCCGATTCGGCAATTTATTTATTTCTTTATTAAAATATTTATCAAAAACTACTCTTATATTCTCTTTCTTGGGTAGCATAAATGAATTTTAATGTTAATTCAGGGTCGAGGCAAGTTACTTTCATTACCCCTTTGATGATAGCCCGTGCTGGTTACATGAGCAACGATATGATTCTGGAATGCCTTTTCGGAAGTATCAGTTTTCATTTTCGCTCTCCTCGTTTTTTAACACATACCAGACATTATTTCCTCCACCTTTTCTTATAATTTTATTTTGCTTAATTAATGATTTTAAATCTTCTATCGCAGTATCTCGATGTACCTTACATTTATCTTCAATTTCTTTAGCTTTAATTTTCCCATTTTTCTTTAATCGTTTCAATATCCAATACAGACGTTCAGCTTCGGATTTGCTTCGGATTTGCTTCGGGTTTGCTTCGGATTTATGTCCGATTTTCCTGTAAAAGACAACTTCAAAAAACATTCCCGTTTTGAATTCAACTCTGATATCGTCTTTTTTTGCTAATCTCCGTATCCTTTTGATTCCGGATCCAGCTTTTTCAACCAATTCCAACCGATAAACAAGATCAACTAAAATAGGATTTCTCAATACACTTCTTTTCCCGAGTTCTTTCTTGGGAAATAATAATCTCCCGGGATTAGTAATTTCAACTCTGTCCGGAGAAATATTTATTTGAACAGGTGAATTAATATTATAATCCCTGTGAATCATTGCATTTACTATTGCTTCTCTTAAAGCTTCTCTGGGAAGCTCCAACATGGTTTTGTGTCTGAGTTCATCTTTTATTATTATTGCAGTATTTAGCTTTGAAAGAAGGTATTTGTATGCATTGTTCAAATTGGACATAAAATCTTCCGTGAGTTCTTTTGAATCAATAATTTCTGTCTGTTCTTTATCCGAATACAAGAAACAGGATATTATTGCAGCAGGATAATAATGCTTTACATTTTTTGAAAAGAATAATATCCCTGCATTGTTTAATTTATTGTTCGTAACTAAATTAAGATTACTAAGTATATGTTGTTTTGGTAATGCCCTATCTAAATTGCCACTTTTCCTGAAATTGCTAAACGCCTCTTCTGAAAAATCTTTTTGTTTAAAATTGAGGTTAGTTTGCCTTTCAAATGAAATCAAGTTTTCTTTCTGGAATAACTCCCTTATTTCATCCCTATTCAATTGTTGTGAATTTGCACCGTATCTTAAATAGAAATGCCCATTTATCGTATATGGTTTGTTTTTCCCTTCGGGAACATATACAACTGCTAAATCTTTAACCTGCTCTATCTAAACATTGAAAGAAGGGTTCATATTTCTTGCAATGTTCTGAATTTTTGACCTGTCTAAATTTGTTAACTTGTATCCTTTTACTTTGTTCGTTTTATCGTCAACTCCTATTATTATTTTTCCACCGGAAGAATTAGCAAAAGCGCAGATATATTTCCCCATTGAACTATTCACAGTTTCTTTGAATTCAATGGTATATCCTTCACCTGTTTTTATTATGTCCAATATTTCTGAGTACTTCATTTTATACTTCAACCCCTCTTACATCAACCTTTCCCGTAACAGCGTAATGTATTATATATTGAAATACACTTTTTTGCAAGATTTAGATAGAAAAAGCCCCCTCGGCAAGAAGGGGCTTGCGAAGCAGGAGGGTGTTCAAAGAGACATACAGACTCCCCTTGTTAATTCCCCTCTACAGAGAGGTGGACTGACGGATGTCAGGACGGGGTGTTCATAAAGCCATATGTGCTTTCCATTTATTTCTTACTTCCCACTTCTAACTTCTTAGTTGGGACATAGTCCTGTTACTTCTACACTTATAATATAAGTTATTGACAGATAACCGAATTTTAGAATATACTTCGTTTATGAAGATAATCCTGATTGTCATAGCCATATTGCTTCCCATCTTTTTCGGATATTTTTTCAAAATCATATCCCTTTTTAACAAAGAGGAAATCGCAACTCTAAGAAAATTTGTTGTGAAGGTAACCGTTCCGTTTATTATATTTAGAAACTTGTACAAAGCGGATATGGAGAGTCTTAGTCAGATTTATCCTGCCATGTTTTCTCTCATTTTGCTCTCCTTACTCTACATGATTACTGCATACTTTGTTTCAAACATAATTGACAGGAATTACAAAAAACAAAATTCGTACGCATTTGCAACATTCGTTGGCAATTACGGTTACCTCGGATGGGGTGTTTTGTACTATTTCTATGGCAACAGCGGTTTTACCCGTTCCGTATTTTTCACTCTTCTCTTCTGGCCTGTTTTTCTCGGCACGGGTTTTATACTCATTTACATGAGGAATAAGAGACACAATAAGAAAAGGGATGGTAATTTTTTAAAAGTCCTTATTCAACATGCAACGATCCCCATATTAACTGCAGTAATTGCCATTGCAATGAACATCGGGAAGATAAAAATTGCTCCAACACTTACAAATTTTATTGATGAATTTGCAAATATCACAATACCTATGATTCTATTCACAATAGGACTAAATTTTACTATCAAAATGA